>NZ_JBICHO010000458.1:0-7669 GCF_043100905.1 Rhodopirellula sp. JB055
TCTACTGCAGTGAGGGAGAGGTATGAAAAGTGTTCGTGATAGATCGTGTCGAATTGACTTTCTTGAACTAGCTTCACCAAGTGGGGGAATTCAAACGTTGAGACGCCGTCCTCTTTCAGGATGATGGGGAATCCACGTACAAAGTCGTTGATGTTGGGGACGTGTGCGAGGACATTGTTTGCCGCAGTTAGGTCTGATTGTTTGTTCTCGGCTGCGAGTTCTGTTGCCAGATCAACACCAAAGAATCGCTCGACAATCGGAATCCCTTTCTCTCGAGCGGCTTGGGCTGTGCTCGCTGTGGGCTCAATCCCCAGGCACGGGATACCGGCCGCCTGAACGTACTGCAGCAGGTAGCCATCATTGGCAGCAACTTCAACAACATGACTGTTTGGGTTGAGCGAGAATCGCTCGATCATCTCGTGAACATACTTTTCGCTGTGTGTCAGCCAACTGGTTGAGAAACCACTGAAATAGGCATATTGAGAATCAAATAGTTCTTCTGCATTGGAGAAGTCTTCGGTTTGAACCAGCCAACATTGATCGCACACCAACACGCGTAGTGGGAACCATTTTTCAGGTGATCGTAGTGATTCCTGGGTGAGATAGGCGTTGGATGGCGGGGCGCTGCCTAAGTCGACAAAGGGGAGTGTCAGCGGATGATGGCAGTGTCGGCATTTCATGGTTGGATTCCGTTGAAACTGTCGTCAAGTTTCGGAAGGTGGTTGTCGCGGTCAGAGCGTTGCGAGATTTCCAGTGGCCATTCAATGGCCAAGGTCGGGTCGATCGCATCGAGGCCAGCTTCTGAGTCTGCGTGATAGAACGCAGTGTGCAGGTACAGCAGTTCACAGTCGCCCGTCAGTGTTTGAAATCCGTGCGCAAATCCTTCGGGAATGAAAAAGGTGCGATGGTTGGATTCACTCAGAGTGACCCCATGCCACTGAAGAAAAGTTTCCGAGTTGGGGCGCAGATCGACGGCAACATCAAAGATCGCGCCACGTAGGCAACTGATGATCTTCTTTTCGCAATGAGGCGCCCGTTGGAAATGCATTCCCCGAACGGTTCCACGTTGCTGGGTAAGCGTCCGATTGATCTGAACAATCGTGGAGCCGCGGAGTAGCGCGTCGAGGTCTTGGTTGCAATGCATTCTTTCCAAGAAACCACGATGATCGCCGATCGGCTTGCGCTCGAGAACCGCTAAGTCCTCGATTGGCGTGGTATGAATCTGGAAGCGATTGGTCATGGGGGTCCGAGGCTCCATCCTGGATAGATTCACCCGTGTGTGATGGCGACGTCGGTCGGGTGGTCGGCCGTTACCGGCTCACCAAGTGCTAGGCGGAGTTCGACGAATCGCGTTGCAAATTCTGCAGAGGGTGAATTTGCCGCCCAAGGTAACGGTTTTGTGCGTCAGTTCAATCATGCTGACACTTGTTCGGATCAGTTCACCCCATGCCGGTGAAGAGGTGGCGTTTGATGGCGGCGGCTCTGGGGGTGAGTTGGTCGGTGGCTTGAGACCGAGTGGTGGTGGACGCCGGAGGGATCCGGTCGGCGTGGTCGAAGTCGATCAGTTCCAGCTCGCCGTTTCCGTACTCGACCATGGCAGTGGCGTTCTCAACCCAGTCCCCCAAGTTGAAGTACAGCGGTCGCTTGGCGCCGGGGCGATCCGAGGTGGGACTCAAGCGTCGCACCGTCGGGATATGGATGTGACCGCACACGATCACGTCGCAGTCATTGGAACACGCGTGTTGGCGGACTTTGCCTTTGAATCCGCTGACCCACTGCACGACCCGTTTGGTTGTCTGTTTGAGATAGCGGCTGATCCGCCGAGGCTTCATTCGCAACCACTTCAACACTCGGTTGATCGCTCGATCCGCAGTCAGCAGCAACGTGTAGAGAAAGGTGCCAATCATTGAAAGCCAGTGGGCTCGGCGTTCAACCTTGTCGAATTGGTCGCCGTGCAGCACCACGACTCGTCGTCCGTCGACGGTCTCGTGGAGGAATTCTTCGCTGACCGTCACATCGCCTGATTCTGCGATTTCGGGCCAGTCTGCATGTCGCAGGTAGTCGTCGTGATTGCCTGGCGTGTAGTGGATCGCGGTTCCTTCGTCCGCCAATTCGGCCAATCGATTCAGCAAGCGATCGTAGATCGGCGGCCAATACGGATGCATGTGCAGCACGCGAGCGTCGATAAAGTCACCGACGAGATACAGGTGTTCAGGTGCATGGTCGTTGAGGAATTCCAGCAATCGACCGACCTGAGCGTGACGCAAGCCGAGGTGGACGTCGCTGATGAAAATCGACCGAACCGATCGCGTTGCGGCGGCAACGCCAGCCGATTTTGCGGGGTGGGAAGCCGCGCTGGACTGCTGGGTGGGGCCTGGTCGCGCGCCGCGGGGCGGCAGAACGGCCGTCGATTGATTGGGCAGAAAAGTGATCAACAGGGAGGTCCATCGGGCCAAACGAAGGTCGCCAAACGAAGGTCAACGTGTTGGTGGTCAGGATAACCACTGGAGACAAAAGTCGAGTCCCAATGACTCGAAAGACGAAATCAATTCACAAAATAATCATCGACGGCGATTTGGGAGGCGAAGCGTTCTGGGGACACCAGCGGCATTCGGGTGCATTCTGAGCGAAGTTCTGGGGGATAATACGCCACTGAGTACGACGCTTGGTCCCGTGCGACGGGGGTGACGGCGTCCGCGCAGTTGCGATCCAAAGCGATTTGTCAGGGGGACACTTTTGCGACAGATGGTCGCATCCAGCGGGAAGGAGCAGCACTGCTCTCTAGGCTGAACTGTCCGGAAGGCGTAAACTTCGGCGGTTGAGCCGAATCAAACGGTGGGGAAATGCTTTTTGGCGAAATGCTTTTTGCGTTGCCTTGTCGGTTGAATGACGGTTCTCAGATTGGCCAGTTTCCACCTCAAGAAGACCTGGACCCACGTGTCTGAACTCACTCGTTCGCAATCGTTTTTCCTGCGTCACGAATTCGCCATTCGACGACTGCATTCGTTGACCGGGATTGTGCCGCTGGGCGTTTACATGGTCATTCACTTGACCACCAACGCGAGTCTGCTCAACGGAACGGCAACGTTCCAGCGAGCGGTTTTTATGATTCACAGCCTCGGGGATTTGCTTCCTGTGGTGGAATGGGGCGGGATTTTCGCTCCGTTGTTGTTCCACGCGATTTTGGGCGTTTGGATCATCCGAACGGGCAAATCGAACCTGGGCAACTACCAATTCACCGGCAATCGACGCTACGTCTGGCAACGTTGGACGGGTTTGATCGCCTTGGTTTTCTTGATGACGCACGTGTTGCACCTACACGGCTGGTTCCACGCTGGTTTTTGGCTGGCCGTCATGGAACCGCTCGGGTTTGCCAGTTTCCATCCGTACAACGCGGCGTCGTCGCTTGGCGAAGCGATGCAGGGCTACGTTTGGCCGGCGTTTTACTTGGCGGGTGTTTTGGCAACGGTTTATCACCTCGCCAACGGCATTTGGACCGCTGGAATCACCTGGGGATTCTGGGTTTCGCCACAAGCCCAGCAGCGGGCGACCAAGGTCTGCACCGTCTTCGGCGTGATACTGGCTTTGGTTGGAACGGCAGCCTGGTGGGGTGCAGTTCGCATGGATGCTGAGGACATCGCCGAGGCTCAGGCCGAGGAAGCCATCATGTACGAAGCTGCCATGGAAACGGGGCTGGCATACGACATGCCCGAGAAACGAACCCCCGTCGAAGTGGAAGAATTCGATGCTGACGAAGCGTCCGATTCCAGCGAAGACGCGATCACCGAATAAGTTTGCAACCACCCATTTTGATTCTTTGAAGGAAACGTTCCATGGCACAATCCAACTCGCCCACCCGCGTGGTTGTCGTTGGGGGTGGTTTGGCCGGTTTGGCGTCGACGATGAAGTTGACCGAACTGGGCGCCCAAGTCGATTTGATCAGCCTGACGCCCGTCAAGCGTTCGCACAGTGTTTGCGCGCAGGGCGGCATCAACAGTTGCAACGACGCGACTCGGCAACTCGGCGACGATGAGTGGAAACACCTCGACGACACGGTCTACGGCGGTGACTTTTTGAATCACCAGCCGCCCGTCAAAGAGATGGCGTATTGGGCGCCAAAGGTCATCGAGTTGATGGACCGCTTGGGCGTGCCGTTCAACCGAACGGGCGAAGGTTTCATCGACCGCCGGCGTTTTGGCGGGACGCTGTACAAGCGAACCGCGTTCGCGGGTGCGACGACAGGGCAGCAGTTGCTGTACGCCTTGGACGAACAGGTCCGCCGGCAAGAAGCGGAAGGCAACGTCAACAAATACGAGTTTTGGGACTTCCTCGGCCCTATTCAAGATGAAACCGGCCGCTGCCGCGGCGTGGTGGCTCAAGACATGGTGTCGATGGAAATCAAAGCGTTTCCAGCCGACGCTGTGGTGGTTGCCACCGGTGGTTGCGGCCTGATCTACGGTCGCAGCACGATGAGCGTCTTCTGCACCGGCAGTGCCGCGAGCCGTTGTTTCCAAAACGGTGCCAAGTACGCCAATGCGGAATTCATTCAGGTTCACCCCACGGCGATTCCGGGTGCCGACAAGCTGCGATTGATGAGCGAATCAGCTCGCGGCGAAGGCGGCCGGGTATGGGTGCCTCGCACACCTCAGGATTCGCGTGGTCCTCGCGACATTCCTGAGGCAGATCGTTATTACTTCTTGGAAGAACGTTATCCCGAATACGGGAACTTGGTTCCGCGTGACATCGCGACGCGTGAAATTTTCGACATCTGCGTCAATGAAGGGCTCAGCGTCGAAGAAGACCGCATGTGCGTTTACCTCGATTTGACACACATCCCGCGTCAAGAGCTGGATCGAAAGCTCGGCGGGATCCTTGAGATTTACGAGAAGTTCCAGGGGGTTGATCCACGCGACGAACCCATGAAGATCTTCCCGGCGGTTCACTACAGCATGGGCGGTTTGTGGGCGGATTACGTCCGAAGCGAAGATGGCGGCTTAGAAGCCGGTGCCCCACGCAACCACATGACCAGCATTGATGGTTTGTACGCGATTGGTGAGTGCGATTACCATTATCACGGTGCAAACCGCTTGGGGGCCAACTCGTTGTTGTCATGCATCTTCACCGGTTTGTTCACCGGATCGTCGATCATGAACTATTCGGCTTCGCAAGAATCTGGGGCGGCTGACGTGCCTCAATCGCTGCTTGATTCGGCCGTGAAGGCCCAGCAGGACCGTCACGATCACCTGCTCAACGGCAATGCGGGCAGTGATGAAAACCCCTACCTGATTCACCAAGAATTGGGCGACCTGATGACTCGCGTCGCGACCGTCGTTCGCCGCAACGACCAGTTAGAAGAGGCGATCAAGAAGGTCGACGAGCTGCACGAACGCGCGATGAAGGTTTCCCTGGCCGACACCGGTTCATGGACCAACCAGAACGTGATCTTCGCCAAATCACTGCAGGACATGTTCCCGCTGGCGAAGGCACTTTTGAAAGGTGCATTGCAACGTGACGAATGCCGTGGGGCTCACTACAAACCGGACTTCAAAAAGCCTTCCTTGACGTCGGATGATCCCGTGGAGCGGCGTCGTCAGGCGGAGGCTTGGTGCGACGCCTTCGAAGCCAACAATGAAAAGTACCTCAAGACCACGGTCGCGACTTGGAACGCCAGCACCAATCAGCCGGACCTAGCGTACGAAGACGTTGACACGTCATTGATTCCACCCCGCCCGCGTTTGTACGGATTGGTTGGTGCCGAGGCGATCGAAGAAGTTTGGAATGAACGAGCTGCGGAAAAAGCGGCTCAGAAGAATTCCGGTGCTGGGTTGGTGGGAACCAACTGAGTCATCCGTCGTTTTCAACCAACTGCTTTGTTCACCGCACCGCCTCTCAACCTTCTTTTGAATTCTTCCACCGATGATTGCTCTCGAACCTTCGAATAAGAAACGACCCGAGTTCATCAACGTTCGCGTGCGTCGTCAGGACGCTCCCGGAAAAGCCCCGTACTGGGAACTCCACAAGATCAAGTACGAGCCCGAGATGAATGTGATCAGCGTTCTGCAACGGATCGCGGCTCAGTCGACCAACCGCGACGGGAAAAAGGTCACCCCCGTTGCCTGGGATTGTGGTTGTTTGGAAGAGGTTTGCGGGTCATGCACGATGGTCATCAATGGGCGAGTTCGCCAAAGTTGCAGTGCGTTGGTGGACCGTTTGCTAGCGGACAATCCGGACGAGATCGTTCTGGAACCGATGAGCAAGTTCCCGGTCGTTCGTGACTTGGTCGTGGATCGCGCTCGGTTGTTCCAAGGTTTGGAACGAGTCAAAGCGTGGGTGCCAGTCGACAGTTATTTCAACATGGGGGCCGGGGAACGGATTCTGCGAGAGGACCAAGAACGCAATTACCCGCTCAGCCAGTGCATGAGTTGTGGTTGCTGCCTCGAAGCGTGCCCTCAGTACAACAAGATTGAACTGACCCAGAAATCAGGCGAGTCGAACGAAGAGTTCGAAGCTCGCAAAGAACAAGCGTATGCCGAAGCGTTTGTGGGGCCGCACGCGATTTCGCAAGCGATGTTGTTCAACAACCATCCCACGGGAAAGGTGTTGGCTGGCGAGCGATTGGAAGCCTTGGAGGGGCCTGGCGGACTGGCTTCATGCGGGAACGCTCAGAACTGCGTGGCGGTTTGCCCCAAGGAAATTCCGCTGACCACATCGATCGCACGTGCTGGGCGAGCAACGACGTTGCACGCCATCAAGAGTTGGTTTGAAAAGTAATTGACTCGGCTGCGGATTCGCTGGTTGCGGTATCTCTGGGCCGCCCCCAACACCCTGATCGGAATCACGATTGGGTTGTTATTGGGAGGTCGGTTTGCTTGGGTTTCGGGCGTGATTGAAATTCACGGCCGCTGGATCTCCCGGGGCTTGCGATCGATGCCGGTGCCCGCCGCCGCGATGACGCTTGGTCACGTGGTGTTGGGATGCACGCCCGGGGATCTGAATCGAACTCGGCGACACGAGCGAGTTCATGTTCAGCAGTACGAACGCTGGGGCCCGTTCTTCTTGGTCGCCTACCTCACCGCCTCGTTGGTGCTGAAACTGATGGGCCGCGACGCCTACCGCGGCAACCCGTTCGAGGTCGAGGCTTACGCGGTCGACGATCCTTCATTGAGATTGTAATGGCTTCGACGTGTCGGGAGTGATGTCGAGGCTCCAGTTGTGGAGCAGTCCAAACCGTTCACTGCGGGTGCCCACGATGACCAGTTGCCATGTTCCTTGGACACTTTTTCCATTGAAGGAACTGAGGCTGGGTTGGTTCTTCAGGCGGCCTTCGGGAAGGAAGGTGCCTTCGAATGGTGGGCGAGCTTTCGTGATCGGGATGTGGGCATCGTCGTCGAATCGTGTCCGGTCGAAGTGGTCGTCGTGCCCGCCGACTCCGGTGAACAGTTCGATCTTTGTTTCGTCGGGGCCGACGAGGTAGGCGTCCAGTGCGTCGTCGTGCGTGTGCGTGATTGACAGTTGCAGATTGAGGTCTGCGATCAAGTAATCTTCTTCGATGAAGATTTCCGAGATAACGGTTTTGCGAGGTGGCAACGCGGCGGCGGTTTCGTTCCGATAGTTGCCGCCCATCAGCGAGGTGGATCCCGCCAGTTCACTCTTGGTGAGCAGGCCATCG
>NZ_JBICHO010000459.1:0-11089 GCF_043100905.1 Rhodopirellula sp. JB055
ACCCTAAAAATAGGTCGTGACAGACCACTAGTGAGCCGGATGCGTGTGACGTTCGCGGAAGCTTGCCGCGGAGATGGCACGCGGATTGCTTTTATGTCCCAATGTGGTCGAGGGTCGACCGCCTATCACCCTGAATGGCAAGCGGATTGTTCGCGTTTTTCAGGGGTCGAACATTTGACATACATTGAGGTGGAAGCGAGATGCATGCGATCACAGCAGCGGCTGATGCGAGTCCCGGACCGTCGTTTATCAAGCGTGCGTACTACGTGCTGAAGGCGTGGCGTCAGGCTCCGTTGGACGTCGCTACGCTTTGTCCGAGTTCCCCGTCTTTGACCCGGAAGCTCGCCGACCGCGATTGTGTGAAAAACGCTCAAAACATCATCGAACTAGGTCCAGGAGCAGGTGGGACAACGCAAACCCTGCTGGAACACATGCGGCCGGACGCGAGACTGATGGTGGTCGAGAAATCCACTGTCTTTTCAGAGCCTTTGCGGGCGATCGATGATCCGCGACTGGATGTGGTGATGGATGACGCGTGCTCTCTGGTTGATTTGGTCACGCAACGAAATTTCGGATTGGCTGATGTGGTCGTGTCAGGGATTCCGTTCAGTAGTATGCCTGCGACGACTGCGAAGACCATCGCGGAGTCGATTCATCAAGTCCTGCGACCGGGTGGAGTTTTCATTGCCTATCAGATTCGAGATCACGTGACCGAATTCGCTCGTCCACTGTTTGGGCCTGCTGAGACGGAAGTCGTTCCGATGAACCTTCCGCCATTGACGTTGTATACCTGGACCAAGGTGTGCATGCCGCCATCCAGTGCCAAGGATAACGGGGCGTCCAGGCGTAGCTTGTCCGCATAGGCGTGAGATGGCGGCGGATGACGTTCGATGAGGGGAACTGAATTGGTGTGCTCTGCACGTGGGTAGGAACGATCGGGCACCACCTCACGTAGGCGAGTCTCTCTGAGACTCGCAAATAACAGCGTCTCGGAGAGACGCCGCCACGTGAACAAGCCCAATGACTCCCGCTCACCTTCTTCGCACCGAGAAACGTTTGCAAGGATTGCGGCACGGTGTGTGTTCGGTATGTGATGTGCGTAGTGTTGTCGTGAACGAACCGTCCACTCGAACTGGAGAGTTTCCCCATGCAAGTTCTCACCACGCAGTGCCCGTACTGCCACCAAGAAGTTGATAGCACGATCGAACATCTTGATGGTCCGGTGCTTTGCCCGAGTTGTGAAAAGCCGTTTGAAATGGAGATGCCGACGGCCGTGGTCACCTCCGTTCATGAAGTCGACGAGAAGACGGCTCATGAAAAAAGATTGGCTTCTGAACCCAATGAACGCACGCTGGTGGAAGTTCATCCCGTTGTCTTTCGAGGGCGACCGATCGCGACGTTCGTTCTTTCGGTGGTTGGAGTGGTCGCGGCCGGACTGATCGTGATGTCAGTGGCTGGGATGTCCTTGGCTGGTTACTCGTTGAATGAGATGGTTGTGGTAGGACCGGCCTCGCTTGTGGTTTGGCTGAGTGCAGCCGCCTTGCTGGTGACCGCGGGAATGATTGGTTATTGGACACTGTTGAGCCGGTTCACGACGTTGACGGTCACCGATGATCGAACGGTTTATCGTGAGGGCATCGTCTCGCGTGAGACGTCGGAAGTGCAGCATGACGATGTACGCAACATTCAACTCGATCAAACGTTTGTTCAACGGTTGCTCAATGTAGGTGGCATCGGTATCTCCAGTTCCGGACAAGACGATTTGGAGGTGGTCGCCAAAAGTCTTCCGCATCCCAAACGGATCATCGATCTCATCCGCGAAAATCAGGATTGAGCTTGCGCGGTGAATTGCTTGGACTGCAGCTTTCGATAGCAGACACGAACTCGATCTCGGTCAGCAAAGCAGTTGAACAAGTGGATCAATCGCCACAGGCAGCAATCACAATCGAGTTCGATCGATTCGCTGGTCACCACTTGGCGTACCAAGTGATAGGCCTCCAACACTTGGTCCATTCGGATCAACAGCGTGGCTGCCGTGACCCGAAACTCCGTCGCCTCGGGCATCAACTCAATGGCTCGATAGGCCGAGGTCAAGCACTCGCTGGGGGCTTCGCCAAGTACCGATTGAGTCGCGGAGAGTTCGTGCCACAGAATCGCGTCTTCAGGTGATCGCTCAATCGCTTGGCAAAGTATCTCGGCGGACTTTTCAGGGTGTCCGAGGGTCAGCAGATCATGCGAGACCATTCTTACCAATGGAGTCTTGAGCAAACTGGATGTGCCAAGTTCAAATAACAGGTCAATGCCCAGTTGCGATCGGCCGATCGCGATGTATTGCAACGCCATGACCCTGGAGGACCAAGGTTCGAGAGGGATCAACAAACTGGCTCGTTCGAAGGATTGGACTGCGTCGGCAGGTTGTTGCGCCTGAGCTTGCAGCAGTCCTCGCAGTTCCCAGGCCGCACCGTCGTTCTCTTGGTCGTCGCAGATCTTTTGTAAGTGTTGAAGCGCCTTGTGGATGTTGCCTTCGCACAGAACGGTTGTTAGTTGGTCGTAAAGTTGTTGTGTGGTGGTCATGAGAATGCTTTTGAAGTGTTTTTTGACGGGTTGGGATCTGCGCTGACGGATCGATTGCGTCGCTAAGAACGATTCGAATAATGCTGGATGAGCTTGGTGACACGAAGTCAAAGGCTTGGAAGCCTATGCCACTTGTTCTCCGCTCAGTGCTTCGCAGGCTGTTGATTGAAAACGTTTCCCAGGTTGAAGGATCAGCCGACGGGCGTTGGCCCACGGTTACCGGAGACGAACCGGATGCGATCGCGTTCCGGCTGACTAGATCAACTGGCTGTTAGGGATTCGACATCCAAAGCGAGTTTGGACTGGGGGTACGCCCCGGCAAGTCTGGTGTGCGGTATCGGTGGGCTGACACGGGCGTACTGCGCGGTGTCCAATCTCGAGGGCTGGACGACGAGCGTTTCGTGAAATGATGGCTGACTCGTTCTTTGAAGTAGAAGAACAGAGTGAGGCTGATCAGTGTTACCGCGAATGCACCTGCAATGAGCGTGACGTGAAAGAGAAGCAGGTTCGTATTCATGGTTGTGCCTCCGAGGCTTTGCATTCGGGCACAGAAACTCCAACGGGTGATTTCAACTCGGTTGTCTGTTCGGAACAGAGAGCCGCAAGAGTTGGGAGCCCTTGTCGTTTCAGCATTTCAGCGATGCGAAGCAGACACGAAACGCAGGTGATTTGTCGAAAATCGATCGACGATATAGGTTCGAATGCGGCAAGGGCTTCATCGTCGCGGTCCAATTGGACGAGCAACGAAACCAAACCAATGCGAAAGTGAATGTTCTCCGGTGCCAATTGCATCGCTCGACGGGTCAGGGCTTCTGTCAGATAGAGCGGTTGCCCTGACCGAGCGGCATAAAAACCCATGTCATAGAAAGCCTGCGCGACGGAGTCGTCCGCTTCGGTGATCCACTCGCAGACTTTCATGGCGAGTTGTGGCGAATCGATCGCTTCCAAGCCTGCTGCCACTTGGAGCATCAGTTCGGAGGAAAGCGTTTGCCCCAGTGCTAGCTGAAGGTAGAGTTCCCTGGCCAAATCAATCCGCTTGAGCTGGGCGTAAGAGGACGCAAGTGCGATCCGTGCTTCGTCTTGGATGGGCCCCAACAGGCTCGCTCGTTCGAGCTCGTCGGCCGATTCGCCGGCGCGTCCCAGGTCGTGAAGGACCAGCCCTTTCAACTGGTGAACCTCACAGGTTTGCTTTTCGTCCCGTTCGTCCAGCAGCCGCAGTGTCTTTGTCAGTTCACCGCGCCGGTAGCATGCCCAAGCAAGTGGCATGGTTGAAGTAGCCATGTGATATTGCCTCACGAGTGGTTTGTTTTGCAAACCCAAATGAATTCATTTGGGAATGTGCCTAACGCACAAATCTTGAAGGCACAGTCGTGCGGGCAAGAAAAGTGCAACCTCTGCGTGGCGGGCTGGCTCGGTGATTTTTCCCTTGAAGGGAGCGCGATCACCGTTCGCTGGCTAGCTGCGTTGATCCCGTTTTCTAATGAGAACGGTTCTCAAAAGCTAGCGGGTTGGAGTAGGGTGTCAAGGATTTCTTAGTAAGAAATTGAAATTTGTAAGTCGTTTTGTGAAGCGGCCCCGGACGCGAACGATTTCACTCGTGCCATCGCCGGCCCGTAACATTCTCTGACGCAAGCGGAGTTGTCCTTCAGGGCACGAGCCAGACCCAAACGCCGAGCATCGCGACTGTGCCGGCGACCGCGGCGAGAATTCCCGAGACACGTCGTTTTTTCAGGTACAGCAACAGTCCAAAACCAGAGAGTGACATCAAGAGCATGAGCAATGCAGAGATGTCGATCAGCCATGACCAACCGGTTCCGCTGTCGCGGCCTTTATGCAGATCGTTCATCACGGAGAACGCGTTGCTGGTCGTTTCAGTCAGCGAGTAGTTGCCAGAGTCGCGGTCGATGAAGACATCCGCGGCATAACCAGGGCTCTTGTACACCAGCATGCATTCAAAGTCGTCCACCTCGAATTCTTTCACCCGTCCCTTCAACGCGTGAGTTTCTCGCAACGTTTCCGCGATCTCTAGCTTGTCGGGCTCATTACGCAACAGTTCCATCGCCAATTGTCCGGATTCGTCCCGGATGACTTGTTCGCTCGCGCCCAACCACGTGGGATGGTTGAGCGTGATGCCCGTGAACGCGAAAAACATGAGCGAGGTGAAACCCAGCATCGACAAATAGATGTGAAGCCATCGAAAGGCAGCAGCGCTGCGACTGTAGAGTGATCGGCTTCGCTTCTTACGAATCGGGGATTCACTCATTTCGCGTTTGGCGGGGTGTAGGCGTAGGCGGCTTGCGGGATTTCAATGTTGCCTTTGAGTTCTGTCCGTTGGATAGGAGTTTCTCCGAGACGCACCCGGGTGCGAATGATTTTGTACGTCCCATTTTCACGCGCGGCTTCCAGACACAACGTGTAGGTTCCATGTGGCAAGGGATTTCCCGCGTTGTCCGTTCCATCAAAATGGGTTTCGTAGTCGCCTGGTCCTCGGGTGGCTGCTGAGATTCCATCGACCAAGTTGGTTTTTTCAACGATCTTCCGCATTCGATCGTTGCGGTACCAACGCGTCAGGTCGCGGTGCCAACGAGGTCCAGGTTGCTCGGTTTGGATCCAAAGCGTCGCGGTTTTTACCGGAAATCCCTCGGCGTCTTCCAGCCAAACGGCGAGGTAGGGACGTCGGTAGCTGCTGCCGCTGGGGCGATCCAGTTTGAACCACACGTGCAGTCCTGAGGGTGTCGATGGGGTGTCGTTGGACTGGGAAGAGGACGCAGTGTTTTCAGCAGATGCGACGGTGGAAAGGACGGCTGCGGAAGCCAGCAGCACAAGAACGATTCGTCTCATGAGAATATTCTTCGGTCTTGAATAGGAGGAGTTGATTCGGCGGCAGGTGGACGCGCTGAGCAGCCCGTCCACCTGAGCTTGCAATGCATCGGGCGAGAAGAAGCGTGGGCGAATGTCGCCGTGTTTCACTTCGCCGGACAAGGCTCTATGAGCTGAACGGCGTCACGATTGACGGCGTAGTGCATCGGCAGCACGTTGAGCCTTGTCTGCCTCTCGTTGAGCGGCATCGGCGGCGCGTTGGAGCTCATCTGCCTTTCGTTGAGCGGTCGAAACAGAGGATTCCGATTGGTCGTTTTCCGAATCGGTTGTTGTCGGTTCTTCGACTTCGTTGGCCTCTTTTTCCGCTTGTTCGTCGGCTTCCATTTTTACCTTGGCTTCAGTGAAGCTGACCAAGCCATCGCCATTCGTGTCGGCGGCTTCCGCAAAGACAGCCATTCGCTTCCCGAGTTCGTCTGCACTCAGTTTGCCATCTTTGTTGGTGTCCTTCCGCATCAGCATCTTCGCATTCTTCGCTGCTTCACCGCTGCCCCGAGGTCCACCGCCAGTGAAGCTCATTGCGGCGACCTGTTTGGGTTGCGTCATCGGATTGGGGTCGTAGATGACGAACTTCACTTGTTGCTCGTTGTCTCGATCCACACCGAAGAACAACAGACGCCCAGCGAGATTGAATAGACGCATGGAGGCGTCGACGCCATCGATTGAATCAGCCAGGGTGGACCATTGGTCCGTTTCGCTGTCGTAGACTTCCAGTGTCTTGCACTCCGTGAAGTGACCCTCCGTGTTGCTGAACCCGCCGAACAAGTAGATCTTCTTGCCGTCGACCGCCACTTGAGGGAACACGCGTGAGGCGGCGGGCGAGGCCGCTGTTCGCCAGGTTCGGTTTTCCATGTCGAACACGTCAACGCTCGATTCGATGCTTGTTCCATCGCCGAGCCCGCCGACTAGGAAGTATTCATCGTCCACCAAGGCTCCACCGAAGCTGCGGCGTGGATGTGGCAGACTGACATCTGGAAGAGCGGCGATATCAGTGGCATCGCCCCACCAATGCAACACACTATTGCTCAAACCGTGACTGCCGCCTGCGTCACTGCCGCCGAAGATCCAGATCGCGTCGTCATGAGCGACAGCGTTTGCCATGGACCGAGGTTCAGGCAGCTTTGTCTCAGCGACGGTCCATTCATCGGCTTTGGCGTCGTATTGCAAGAGACTGTTGATGGACTGAAACGTTGATTCCCCAAAGTTCATGCCGCCGGCAACAACCAACGTTCTGTGTTCGCTGGTTTGCTTGTTGACAACGCCAGCACCGCTTTGCACCGGATGTGGCATGTCGGCAAGTTTTGCGACGGTTTGATTGGCGATATCGAAAAGAAATGACTCTTTTGAGAACGCCTCTTTGCTGAAGTCATGCGGTTGCCAGCTTTTGTTACCGCCGAAGGCATACAACTTGGTACCGTCGAGGACCAATGATTGGCTGTGCTTTGCCTCGCCGTCATAAGGAACCGTCCATGAAACAATTTTTTCGCTGACCTTCGCCGAAGGGTCGACTTTCAGTGTTTCGACTGCCGCGGTGCGGCCCGTCATTCCACCGGTCCCTCCTAGGGCGATCAGGCGATCTTGGCCTGCGGGAAGCAGTCGCAGAAACATTCGAGGAAACAGCAGGCGGTCTGCGACTTGCCATTCACTTGCATCTTCGGCAAGGCGGTAAACAACCCCGGATGCTCCAGTGGAGTAGAGGTGACCGCCCACTGCAAACGTGCTGGTCGCGAAGCCGGTCATCTGGCTGTCGCCGACCAGTTCAGGACCTTCGGTCCACTCATTCGTGGCAGGATCGTACACAGATGTTTTGCGAAGGAACCCGGTGGGGCTGATTCCACCAAGCACGTAAAGTTTGCTGTCGTGTGCACCGACTGAGATGGCTCTCAGTTGATAGCCGGGGCCTTCGAGCTCTTTCCAACCCGCTTCAGGGTTGTCCAAGTCGAAGGCGTGCATGGTGTCGTGCCAAGGAGCGTCACGCGAACCATCGACGCCTTGAAGGTCCCAACCGCCGACGGCATAGATCGTTCGGCCGACGATGGCGGCGTCTAGCGATGACCTCGGCGAAGGCAACGGCGCTAACTCTGTCCAAGTGTCCGCCTCAATGTCGTAGCGAGCAAAATGATCCGTGGAATTGAAAATGGCTTGGTCATCGCCATCTTCATCTTTGCCGTTGATGAACGACAGGCCACCGATTCGGTAAATGAATTCGCCATCGGTCACCAACGCGGTGCTTTGCGATGACTCGTGCATTGCGAGTTCTTCCCAATCCGCGGCCGGGTCGTCGAATTTGATGCGCCGGAAGTGGTCAACCAGCAGATCCTTTCCGAACCCGTGAGCGTCGCCTGAATGTCCGCTGAAGACGTACAGGTATTCACCAACCACGGCGGCACCGAAGCTGGTCAGAGATTCCGGAAGTGGCTTGTGGAGTTTCGACGTCGATACAACGGTCTTCTTTGCCGGTTCGGTTGTCGTCAGTCGATGGTTGGTGAAGGTGATTTCACGGGTTTGACGCGATCCATCGCTGCCTGTTTCAATCGTCAGGCATTCTTCAGGTAGAAAGAAGTCGCCCACGCGAGTCCAGGTAAAACGGTTGGTCTTGTTCTTGGTGATGTTGCCGGTTTTCGGATCGCGGTAGGTCACCGAAGTGATCTCGGGAAGGACCTTTCCGTCTTCGGAGTCGAAGAACTCCACGTTGGTGATTTCAAACCAACGGGAATCACTTTTGCGATGAACTTCGCGAATCCTTCCGTTCTCGATTCGGAAAACACCACTGCCATCGACACGCGAAACATAGCTCCCGAACTCGGGTGATGTGCCTCGCTCATCGAGCGTCACTTCAGGAGCATCGCCGCCAGGTCGACGGTGCCCAATCACCGAACTCAACTTGGAATTCACCCAGGGATGAATGGCCTCATCGGAAATCGACAGTTCGTAGTCGAAGTCATCGGTCACCAGGATTTCGCCGGCATGACTGACCGCGTCGGTTTGGATGGTGACGTCTGCAGTGAAACCCGGGAAGTTGTGCCAAACGGCACGAGCTTCTCGAGCAGCTTCCATCGCTTTGGAAGCCATCGCATCTTTGGCTGCGGACTGGGTTGCGGAGGAGGTGTTGGTAAGCACTTCCTCGGCACTGCTGACGCTGCCGCCAAGCAGCAGTGTGATCGCAACGGCGATTCGTAAGTGTGTTGGTTTCATGGTTCTTTTTTTTGGCGTGGTCCAGAGATCGGGATGGAAGATGTCGGGTGTGTGGAGTCAGCGATGTTTTTCAATCTCCGATCGCATAGAGTTTGTCACCACGACGGATGAGCAACCGATTGCCGGCCGGAGCAGCGGCGTACAGAACGTTTCCGCCACCGAAACCGGGTGTCTTTTCATCTTCGCCGCCTTCCGGCCAGCAGCGATTTTCGGAGATCTCGTTTCCGTCTGTCAGCGAGATCACGCTGGTGGTTCCCTTGTATCCGAACAGGTACAAGTTGTCCCCGGCGACCAAGGGAGTCGACCAGATCCCGCCCGCATCGGTGCGGTCCATGCTGACCTGTTCGCCGGTTTCAAGATCCAAACGAAACAACACGCCTGTTCGATTGACGATCACGGCCGTCTCGCCCGCGACGATGGGGCTGCCGAAGGTTGAAGTGGCCTTTTTCGCCTGCCATTTGTAGTCCGCATCGAAACTGCCGTCGTCCTGTTTGGTGATTTGGATCAATCCGTTGTTGACGGCTGCCTTGCCGGAGCTTGTTTCTCCGCGACCGTCGGAAGCTCCGATCAGAAACTGGCCGTTGCCGACAGGGGTTGGTGTGCAAGAAGTGTTGTTGGAAATTCCCTCAAACTCCCAGAGACGCTCGCCTGTTTCCGGGTTCAATCCAATGATCTTGCCACTGGCACTACACACCAAGTGTTGACCATCGCCGACGGGCACCAACCGCGGCGATCCCCATGAGGTAGCACCGACTCCGGCTGACTTCCAGATGATGTTGCCGGTTGGAGGGTCAATCGCCAAAACATACGGGTCTTCGGTGCGTTCCACCCAAACGAACACGCGATTTCCATCGGACTCCAACGACGCAGACAAACCGTGCCGAGCTTCGATCTTGCCATATTCGTCGACAAGATTCTTTTCCCACTGCTTTTCGCCACTCGGAGAAATCGCAACCAAGTTGCCTCCCTCGAAGAACGAAATGAATCCAGCATCGGTTGCCACTGCCGACGGTGCAGCACGACTCACCATGGGCGAATTCTTGAACGGCGACGGATTGACCAGGTCGATCTGCCAATTCTTGCTGCCGTCTTCGATCGCATAGGAGGAAACGTGGTAGTTGTCTTTGTTTTCGCCGCTGGTCGAAGTGACCACGATTTGATCGTGTGCAACGATCGGAGTGGACTGACCGTAGCCGGTGATGTCAGCTGTCCAAGCGATGTTTTTTTCCGGCGACCACTCGGTGGGAAGGCTGGTCGAGATGGTCATTGCGCCACCGTTTTGGAACCGTGGCCAGGATGGAACTTCTGCACTCGAAAACGGGGTGAACAGACCGATCGATAGCAATGCTGCCAGAGGTTTCGATTGCGAGATACATGGCCGTCTGAGGTGATGACTGGTGTTCAAAAAGTGAGCCAATTTACTGAACATTCGATGGTTATCCGGTTGCGGCAAACAATGCCATGAAAAACTGAAATGGAATGAATTGAACCATGCCGCCAACAGTCAGCAGCATGCGGCGGAACGCGGAACGATTGATTTCGAGAGCGTGATGCGAAAATCGCTTGCATCGAACATGCGGGCTTGAACGCGTTCGCAATCGAAGTCGGACCGACTGAATCGGCACCACGCTGGTTTCATTGCTCCAATGAGAAAAACGTTGTCAACGTGAGGCTTCTCTGTCCCAATGCAACTGAATCGTAACACGCCGCCAGCTCACCAATTCCGCTTGAGACGGTAGCGCATCGTGATCGCGGACTTTCGGCTCCCTGTCGTCCAGGGGATGGAGGCAACACCGTTCCTTGGGCGTGGAAGAGACCCAACGCGGCAAGAAGTTGAAGTGAACTTGAACGCGGGGATGGGTACTGGGCCCAATAGCCAGCCATACCAGTCCTCAAGAAATGGTGGAGTAACACGGAAAGATTCAGTCGCCCCCTGTTTCGTGGGGCTACTTGAAACGTCGCATCCGTATTGGCTGGCTACTTGCAGTTTGCTGGCTTTTCGATGCACTGAAATTTGAGAATCATTCTCAATAGTTTTTAGTGTGTCCCGGATCGTTGTGGATGTCAATTGACCGTCCAAACAAAAGTCGGGATTTCACTTGGAGGAAGCTCGTTCTTGTGTGAAAACGGCGTGACGGTGAGCGTCCCTTGCCGTTTTCCATGCTCGGCCCCCTCCCTCGCGTACGCCTGAACGGCGTCGCTCGACCTCCCCTCAAACTTCGTTTCGGGAGAGGTGCTCGAAGGCTGAAACCCGCTAAAACGCGGCCTCGATCAACTGCACGACCTCTCCCGCGGTGGGGGATCCCGGACGCGGCAGATCGTCGTTGAATTTGGTTCACTCACGTGGCGTGGTTCTGACGTCGATAGTCGCCGGGGGTGGTGCCGAAATGCTGGCGAAACGCTTGTGACAAAGATGCACCCGATGCGAAACCGGATTCTGCCG
>NZ_JBICHO010000460.1:0-5736 GCF_043100905.1 Rhodopirellula sp. JB055
GCTTGTTGATTGGGTGTGTCTGAATGGGGACGCGAAATGAGGCTTGGATTTCTTCGGGGGGGTGGCGACCTGGGCGAACTGCCAAATCGTCAAGGGGTTTGGAAAGATGGTCGGCCCCGACCTATCCGAAATTGGTTCCAAACTCTCTCGCGAGGCGATGTTCACGTCGATCTTGGCACCCAGTGCTGGCATCAGTCACAACTACGAGAACATGATCGCGTTGACCGAAGATGGCCGCGTGGTGAACGGTGTGTTGGTGTCAGAGACCGACGACAAGCTTGTTCTGCGAACGGCGGAAGCGATTGATTTAGAACTGGACCAAGACGAAATTGTCGACGTGAAAAAGAGCGAGAAATCGATCATGCCCGAGAACCTGCACCACACCACCGACCAACAAGGCCTGGTGGATGTGGTCGAGTATCTGATGGGGCTGAAGAAGAAGTCGTGACAACGGAGTGCCCTTCCGGTGCCCTCCGCTCTGAAGCATCAGCGCGGAGGGCGGGGCATGACGTTGCCATTCGGCGGAGCCGCGCCGAACGGTTCCTAGTTCTGCGAATGTTGGTCGAACGCGTTTTGGATGGTGTCAATCGCGTGCTGCAATTGCTGGGCTCCGCCAGGCGCCAAGTACCATCCGCGGCCATCGAGGTAGATCACCTTTTTGGATCGCCAAACGCCGGATTCCGTTACAGCAGTACGAGACTGAAGTACTTCGGCCCCGCTTTCACGTTCACCAAACGCGGAGTTTCGGTCCAATGAAATCAGCCATTGAGGATCACGATCGAGCAACATCTGCAGACGCTTCGCGTCCTTCTTGGCTTGCTCACGTTTGCGGGCCTCGGCTTGAGCGATTTGTTCGGGGGTCTGCTCTTGAGCGTCATCGGCTTTGTTCTTTTGACGCGGTGGGCCGGCGTCGGCTTTTGTCATCACGGACGGCATCCCGATCAGTTCGTGAATGACGCCAAACCGAGTGGCGGGCGGTTGAGGGATGATGGAGTCACGCACCGAAAAGAGCAGCAGGCCTGTTCCTCGCGTCGCCGCATCCGTGTGAAGTTCGCGAACGTTCTGGAGCAACTCAATCGCTTTTTGGTTGGCCAATTCTTGTTGGTCGAAGATCGTTCCAATGGTCAGCAGGTTTTGAACCGTCGACGCAACAAAACCTGACGTTGTTGTGGACAGGTCGATGGTGGGGGCAATCGATGCCAGAGTATCGAGCTTCCCACTTGATCGGGAAGCCACAACGATCAAATCGGGGTTGAGTTTTTTGATGGCGTCGACGTCGGGCTCGAACAAGCTTCCGACCTTGGCGTAATCATCCGAAGCGTATTCGGACAACCACTCTGGAAACATGTGCGACGCGAGTTCGGGAACGCCGACCACTGGAATGCCAAGCGTGTCGAAGTTATCGAGTGACGCAAGGTCCATGACGACGACGCGTTTCGGGACCGCGGGGATCGTCGTGGTCCCTTGAGCGTGGTGCACTTCACGTGGGAATTCTGATTGCGAGGGTTCAGCCGATGTGACTCCGTGGAGCAGGCAAGCGGACAGCAGCACTGCGGCGACGGGGACGGTTCTTCGTTTCATTGCAAGCATCGTGTTCTCTTCTGACGGCAAATCGGGGAATGCTGCCAAGGCATGGCAGGCGGTTGTTGCGTCGGACAAAGACGCAATGCCAGACAGCTACAAACGTTGTTGGCTGGCTACCGCTGGTGCACGATGTGCGACTTAGGCTCGCTGGCTAGAGAAGCAGACGTTTTCACGTTGAAGAACGTCCGCGTTGAATTCGGTCGACCGAGTGCGGACGACCGCAAAGCATCTGATCGGATCGGCGGAATCTTGTCAACCGAATCGGTCGCGACGAATGAAAGCGATACAAATCGGCTGGACGCTCAATCGGCGAAACGGATTGAACCAACAGCCAAGGATGGCAGGGGCCAACTTCACGCCTCGAAGGAGTGGCCTTCGCGAGGTTCGAAGCTCAAGAAGGAATTCGCGATGCTGGAGCCCGCGAATTTTTGTTGGGCGTTGTCCCAGCGAAGTGTTTCCCCTGGAAAGCGAGTTGCGATGCAGCCAAGCAAAGCCGCTTGCGTCATGGTGCCAGCCGTCTTCAGGTCTTTGGCGTGAGCATCCGATCTGCCTTCTCGGACGGATTGGATCCATTGTTGGTAGGTGGACTGGGGTGTTGCGTTCTCTTGATTCGACAATTGGGCGACACGTTGGCGAGCGGCTTGTCGAGCGGCTTGTCGAGCTTCCGCAAGTTCCTGATCGTCCTCGCTGGCGACAGCGACGATCTGTGGCATTTGATCTGGTTCAGTCGCCAGCGGAGATCCGACGAGAGTCATCTTGTCACCTACAATCATGCAGCCGGATTCGTCGGCGGAGTAACCCGGTTCACCAGTGGTTTCATCCGCAATGATCGTCGGCGTTTCCGGTTGTTTGCCTCCGTCGTGCCAAGTCAATTTCAATCCACCCGGGCAGACGTCCGTGGGATCGAAACTCATCTCGATTTCCGACCACACGGGGTAGGAAACCGAGGCCGCTGATTCACAGTCGGCGGTGATGTTGCTGGGCAACTGCAGGCCCAACGTGGTGAAGGCGGGATCGAGCAAGTGGCAACCCATGTCACCGAGTGCTCCGGTGCCGAAGTCCCACCAGCCGCGCCAGGTCACGGGAAGGTAGCTCTTGCTGAACGGTCGATCCGCGGCTGGCCCCAGCCACAGATCCCAGTCCAGCGAAATGGGTGCGGACGTCGACGTGGGAACTGTCGGCATGCCTTGCGGCCATGCGGGACGATTCGTCCAGCAGTGGACCGATTGGATTTCACCCAGCGAACCCCGTTGAAGGAAGTCTTCGAAGACTCGCATGGAAAGGCTGGTGTGCCCTTGATTGCCGGCTTGGACGATCAGTCCTGACTCGCTGGCAGCGGTTTGCAAGCGCTGGACCTCGTCGAACGTGCGGGCCATGGGGCATTGCATGTAAACGTGTTTGCCATAACGCATCGCTGCCAAACCGATCGCCGCGTGGGTGTGGTCTGGCGTGCTGATCACGACTGCGTCGAATTCCTTGTCGAATTGATCCAGCATCACGCGGTAGTCGGTGAAGCGTTCCGCATCGGGATGTTTGCAAAACGTTTTGCCCGCCCGTTGAACGTCCACGTCGCAGAGGGCAACAGGGGTGCCGCCGGCACGGATCAGATGGCGAACGTCGCGAGCTCCCTGTCCCCCGACGCCAATCTGAGCGAATCGAAATTGGTCGCTGGGAGGCGTTTTGCCGGGACCGCCCAAGACATGCGGGGAGACTACCGTGACCGACGCGGCGGCGAGCGTCGAACGTTTCAGAAATGAGCGGCGGTCGGTCGACGCGCAGCGTCCCTCGCGGGCGGCCAAAGAATCGGTCATAGCGTTCACCTGACGGTGCAGAAAAGAGAAAAGAGCAAGCGAAAAACTCGCTGCAATCGTTCTCAGCGAGTTTCCGCCTGGCGGGATCATTCTACCGGTCAAGCAGTTCTCGGGCCAATTTTCATCTTTCAAAGACGCCATTTCGCGAGATGGAGCCATGGTTCTGACGCGATGATTCGACCGTTTGACCGAGGAAATGGCGGGAAATGGCAAGCCAATGACCATTGTTCTGACGCGGCGACCTGCCTGGAAAAAGCATTCGCTGGAACGGTTCCGACGAACCGGACACTCGTTCGCTGCGAAAAGAGGTTGTTGATTTACCAGCCCTGCGGGTACAATCAGCGATCACAATGTTGCGGCGCAATTGGTGCCAAAACGGCCAAGGGGTTGAGTTTTTGCATTGGCAACGCCCATCTTGGCCCAAGCTTCAAACAACTGTCCATCCATTCACGAGGATCATCCGAACGATGGCAATCAAATTGACCGAACGCGCGGCCGAAGAAGTCATGCGTTTTCGTAAAGAACACAACTTCGATGATTCGATGCTGTTGAGGATTGGTGTCGCCGGTGGTGGTTGCAGCGGATTCAACTACACGCTGAACTTCGACGACAGCTTCGACATGAAGGCCGATTCGAAATACGAGTGCCACGGCGTCAGCGTCGTCGTCGACAAGAAAAGCTCGCTTTATCTTGATGGGACTGAAGTGGACTGGTACGACAGCCTGGAAAAACAGGGCTTCACGTTCAACAACCCGAACGCTGTGAAAAGCTGCGGTTGCGGAAGTTCGTTCCAAGCCTAAGCAGGCTTGCTCGAAGGAAAAAACGATCCACCAAAAGTCGGCTCGCTTCATCGAAGCGGTCGGCTTTTTTTGCTGCGCTAGCAGAGGGGTGGTTTCAATCGTTTCGCAGATCCAACGATCAGCCGGCGGGGGTGAATCGGCGTCCCCGCAGAATCTGGTCCACAACTTTGCTGTGGCCTAGTTGACACTTCTGAGGTTCCTGCGGGATGATCGCTCGCATGTCCACACGTCGACGCGCCCGCGAAATAGTTCTGCAGCTTCTCTACGAAGCCGATCTCAATGATTGGCGTGATGCCGCCACATCACGCAAGTTCATCCGCTCTCGTTTGCAAGGTCGCAAAGTCCTCACGGACTTCGCCGCTGACCTGCTCGACGGCACGTTGGCCCGGCGAGATGACATTGATGCGAAGCTCAGCAAACTCTCCACGAACTGGGCACTCCACCGCATGCCAGTGACCGATCGCAATGTGCTGCGGTTGGGGGCCTATGAGATCCTGTACAGCGGAACGCCGGGGCAGGTCGCGATCTCCGAGGCTCTGACGTTGGCGAAACGTTACGGTGGTGAGAACAGCCCGCGGTTCATCAATGGCGTGCTGGACCGATTGTTCAAGTATCACTCCAGCCCCGAATCCATTTCTTCATGATCGTTTCGATCGCCGGCAAACTGGTCCAGGTGGGCGAGATCAGCGTCATCATCCAAGCGGCCCCGTTTGATTACGAGGTCTATGTGGGCGACTTCACTCGCCGCCAACTGCAAAACCAAATTGGCAACGAGGTTCGGCTGCACACGCTGGATTACATCGAGGGCAACGCACAGGGCGGTCGCCTGACGCCTCGTCTGATTGGTTTCTCGACGCTTCCCGAACGGCAGTTCTTTGATCTGTTCTGCAGTGTGGATGGCGTGGGCGTCAAAAAGGCTTTGCGAGCGATGGTTCGCCCGGTGAAGGAATTGGCTGTGCTGATCGAAGAACAAGACGCGAAAACCTTGTCAACGCTTCCTGGCATTGGGCCAGCGACCAGCGAAAAAGTGATCGCGAAACTTCGGCGCAAGATGCCTCGGTTCGCTCTGATGGTCGCCGGTGACGAAGTGGCTGATGCGATGGAAGTCGAATCGCCGATCGTTTCGGACACGTACGAGGCACTGGTGATGCTGGGGCACAGCGAAGCCGATGCTCGCAAGTTGATCGACGAAACGCTCGCGACCGGAAAGAAATTCAAGGACACCGAATCGCTGCTCACCGCCATCTATCAGCGGTCGAAGTAGCGAGAACGAGTCTTTTGAAGTTGCGTTTTTTTCAAAACCCGAAGCGTCAGCGAGGGACAAACGACGTTGACTTCGCCTCGCTGACGCGTTTTGAAGTTGCGCTTTTCTCAAAACCCGAAGCGTCAGCGAGGGAAAAACGATGTTGACTTCGCCTCGCTGACGCGTTTTGAAGTTGCGCTTTTCTCACAACCCGACGCGTCAGCGAGGGACCCACCGGCTCGTTGCAATGGCACGCGTTCCCTCGATCACGCCTTTTGAAGTTGCACTTTCGCATTCG
>NZ_JBICHO010000461.1:0-10974 GCF_043100905.1 Rhodopirellula sp. JB055
GCACGTGCTCAGTCAAAGTCAAATGGGAAGGTTGATCGCTGTGGACGAGGCGACGAGTCCTTGGACTTCACGTCAGTTCAGGACTCGTCGCCTCGTCCACTAACCTAAAAATAATTCGTGACAGACGGCTGGTTTATTGAACGCCTGCTACGCGTTCGATTCGCTACCGCGGGCCAGAGTTTCAATTTCGCTCATCAGCTTCTCTAGCTTTGGTGCTGCTGTCTCGTGGGCTTGCCTAGAGGTTCCGATGTCGTCCAGTCTTGCGGCGTCAATCATCGGTTGCAGCTCATCGACGGGTGAGCCGCTTTCAAAGGTGCTCAATAAACCCTTGAGCGCGTGGCCCGTCCGGGCTGCCTCGCTGCAATTGCCGTCTGCCAACGCATCGCGAACTTGCCTCAACATCGGTGGTCCGTCTTCGGCGGCAATGTTGGCCAGCATCACGAGCATGTCTTCATCTCCTGCCACACGCTGAAGTGCGGCAGCAAAACGTTCTTTTTGGGCTTCAATCATGGGAGGGATAGAGGGGAGAGTCTGGCCCGACGCAGTCGCCGAACACAGCGATGGAAAGAAGAACGGTAGAAACCGGTTTGGATGCCGGTCAAGCAGCACGCTCGACAGGCACGAAATAAGACGCGGATATCCATGGGGGCGACCCGCATGGAAAAGAGCTAGAATCAGGCTTCCACTCCGACGTCGCTCTTCAAGACGATTTTGTACGAATTGATTCGGTCACGAAGCTTGCCACGTGTGATCCCCAAGATCTCAGCGGCTTGGCTCTGATTACCGTCCGTCGCTTGCAGGACTTGCAAGATCACGAATCGCTCCATGTACTCCATCGCTTCACCGTAAACGTTCGTTGACTTTTCCTGCAAAAGTCGCTCCACCAGTTCAGGCAATTGACTGCCTGGAGCATCCTCGCGAACTCCTTCAGACGACTTGCTACTCGACTGACCGCCGCTTGGTTTGGGCCCGGCGATTGCGTCGGGCAAGGTGTCAGGCGTGATCACGGGCATCACGGTGTCCAAGACACAGCGACGAATGACAGCGCGCAATTGGCGGACGTTGCCGGGCCAATCGTACGCCGTCAACAAATCAACGGCTTCCGGCGACAAACCTTCTAAGTCGGGTTTGTTGAATTCAATCTTGGCTTGGGCAAGGAAGAATCGAATCAAGGCGGGGACGTCACTCAAACGATCCCGCAGCGGCGGAAGTTCAATTGTGACGCCGTTGAGTCGATACAGCAAATCTTCGCGGTAATCGCCGTCTTCGACCATTTGTTCGAGCGGCCGGTTCGTCGCCGCGATGATGCGAACATTGGTCGTCAGTTCTTTGTTGCCACCAACACGTTCGAAGCGTTGTTCTTGCAAAACGCGAAGCACCTTGGCCTGGACCGTCGGCGCCATGTCGCCGATCTCATCCAGAAACAGCGTCCCACCGTTGCACTGTTCGAACTTGCCAATTCGTCGGGACTCGGCACCGGTGAAGGCGCCTTTTTCGTGCCCGAACAGTTCACTCTCGAGCAAGTTGTCTGGTAGAGCGGCGCAGTTTACCGCGAGAAAAGTCTCCTGGCTGCGATGACTGTACTGGAACAACGCACGAGCGACTAATTCCTTTCCCGTTCCGCTTTCCCCGCGAACCAGGATCGGAACGTCTTGCTTCGCAACTTTGCCGACTGCTTTGAAAACGTCCAGCATGACTGGCGAGCGACCGATGAAGAGCTCCGCTGATTGGTCCCCGCCCTGGTCGTCTGCGGAAATCGCAACCGGAACGCTGCTGATCTGACGTTGCTCGATGGCCTTTTCGACCAGATCACGCAGCGATTCGACATTCAACGGTTTTGCGATGTAATCAAACGCCCCCAGTTGCATCGCTTCGATCGCGGTGTTGCTGGCCGCCTCGACGGTCATGAAGATCACCGGGATTCGACGGTCGTGTTCGCGAATTTCGCAATAAACGGCCAATCCGTTCTGGTCGGGAAGCTGGATGTCCAGCAGCACTGCGTCGAAATCACCTTGGCGAAGTCGGTCCAGCCCATCGGCGGCATTGGCAGCCACAGAGACGTCGGCAATCGGAGCCAACGCTTTTTCAGCGAGGGCCAAGATGGTTCGATCGTCGTCGATGACGAGAAGGTTGGGCATCGATTTTGACCACTTTGAGCGAGGTGCGGATTGGGCCCCCGCCTCAGCTTGTGGGGAGTGAAGTGCGGTGCCTGCTGCCATAGGATTGGACTCGTGAAAATAAGATTATCGTTCAGGGAATCGTTTGTCGATCAGATTGGTTGATTGCCGAGCAATTTTCGGGCCAACAATCAGGCAAGGATCGCATTGGGGACGGTTTCTGCGACCACGTTGGCCACCACGTCGCTCAATTCCCCGCCTCGTCTTTGCCGATCGGCACCCGTTCCGTTTTGGATCACTTCGTCGGCAAAGGCCTCGACCGGACGAGCCTCCCCGGTCGCTTCCAGTGCGGGACGAATGGCGGTCATCAGTCGATCGAGCAGTTCGCTGGCGCCTAGCATTTCCCGGGTCACCGGATCAACGAGTTGGTCGTTCATCCCGTACCGTGCCGAATGCCAGATCGCGTAAGACAGGACTGACGGCCGAATCGGGGCGATTGGTATCGACTGTTCTTCTTCTGAAACCGCCAGCATCACAATGGCCCGTATCAGCCCCACGTAACCCACCGTTTCTTCGACGCGGGTCATCACGTCAGCCGCACGAAACTCAATCGTGGGCACGCGAGTGGGGAGACGGATGTCCCAGTACAAAAAGCTTTCATCCTTGATCGCTCCGCATGCAACCAGGTCGTCAACGCACCCTTGGTAGTCCGCCAACGATTCGAAGTGCGACGGTGGCCCTGCCATGGGCCACTGTGCCCATAGCTCTCGACGGTAACTGGCGTATCCTGTGTCGACTCCGTCCCAAAACGGTGAATTGGCCGTGATCGCCTGTAGAATCGGGAGCCACCGTCGACAACGGTTCATGACTTGAACGCCAAGTTCACGATCATCCATCGCGACGTGAACGTGACAGCCAAAGATCAATAAATCGCGTGCGATCTGCTGGTATCGATCCGTCATCGCTTGATACCGATCTTTCGGCGTCATCGCTTCGTCGCTGGGGATTGGCAGCGGGTTGGTTCCCGCTGAGGCGAGTTCTGTTTCGTTGGCACGAGCCGCATCCACCAACATGCGTCGCGTTCGTGTCAGTGCCTCCCGCACGTCCTCGAGCGAACTGCACACGTCGGATGCCATTTCGATCTGATTGAGGTGGAGCTCATGCTGAATCTCCGAAGGAGCCTCTTCTGCGCCGCCGTGGCGACGAATCGTCCGCATGACTTCTTTACAGTTAGGAATCAGCACGCCGCTGCGAGGGTCAACGAGCTGATACTCTTCTTCAACGCCGACGGTGGGAATGACAAATGACACGATGAGTTCTCCGATGGAACAAGGATCCGCCGAAGTCGCAGAGGATCCGGCACAGGGACTAAGGGACAGAAAGAGATGCCAGATCGCTCACGCAACAGTGCCGCGTGGCCCGTCGGGAATCGCCGCAAGAGCCAGGACGCTCGCACCGATCGGCAGGGCGGATTCGTCAATATCGAACTTGGGCGTGTGCAGCGGTTCGCTGCCAAGATCAATGCCCGCGACACCCAGCCGGAACATCGCGGCGGGCACTTGCTGTGCCATGAAAGAAAAGTCTTCCGCGCCCATGCTGGGCTGAGCGATGTCGCGAACGTTCGCGTCCCCGAGGACGTCCACCGCCGCTTGGCGAAGCCGGCGAGTCACGGCGGCCTCATTGATGACCGGTGGCGTGTGTTGCCCGTACTGCAAATCGACTTTGCAAGAATGAATCGAAGCGATCGACCGTGAAATTTCCGCCATCATCTCCTTGGCCTGCTCGGCACTGTCGGATGAGAGCGTTCGAAGCGTGCCGCTGAGCGATGCAGAAGACGGCACCACGTTCGGGGCATTTCCGGTGTGAAGGCTGCCGACATTGATCACGACCGCATCGCGTGCATCAATGGCCCGGGGGACTCGGCGATAGATGTCGGTCACCCACTGGGCCGCGGCTCCGACCAAATCTCCGGTCAGGTGCGGCCGGGCACCGTGGCCGCCTTGGCCGGTCAGCTCGACGGTGAACAGGTCGCATCCGGCGGTGAAGGCTCCTTCGCGAATCCCGATCGTGCCAACCGGGCGAGTCGGGTCGACGTGCAGTGCGATCGCAGAATGGACTCCTTGAAGAGCACCCGAGCGGATCATGTGCAGACCACCGCGGCTCGTTTCCTCCGCGGGTTGAAAGATGATGCGACTGTTGACTGCGATGCCGTCACGCGCGAGTTCAGTCAAGACCGCTGCGGCACCGTACGCCATGGCAGCGTGTGCGTCGTGCCCGCAGGCATGCATGACTTGGTCGGTGCCACTGGCGTAGTCATGCTGGACCATCGTCTGAATCGGCAAAGCGTCGATGTCCGCACGGATGGCCGTCCGTCCCAGTTCGCAAGCATCGCCAATGTCGACGAACAGGCCCCGGTTGTCTTCTGCCATCGTTGGCTTGAGTCCGAGGTCCGTGATGATCTCCGCCAGAAACTCAGTCGTCCGGTATTCGTAGCCAGAGAGTTCAGGGTAACGGTGAATGTACCTGCGAACCTCTCGTGTCTTGATCGCGTGCTTTTGCGAGAGCGAAGTCACGCGATCCTGCAGATCTTCGGCGGTCTTCATGATGTCGACCGCATCGACCGGTATGCCGACGAAGAAGCACGGCGGGATGCGATTCGTGCAGCGCCGACAATGGCGCCCGATACCGCCCCCCACAACAACGCTTCCCGCCAAGCCACATCATGTGACGTCGGATTCTTGGGTGGATCTCGCTTCAGCGCCGTCCGCCAACCGAGCTCGATACCCTGGCGGACCAGGAAGGTGCATCCAAGTGCGGCGGCAAAAGCGATGGCATTCTCGGTTTGCCCAATCCCAGTGTTCCGACCGTCTGAGTCAGATTCGAAAAGGTCCGCGGCGCGATCCTTCAGATCTTCGAGTTGTTCTTGCATTGCTGTGTTTCCATGAATGAGAAGAGCAACCAACGGGGGTTGCTCGAACGAATGTTTGTGACACCCGGTCGTGAGAACCTGGGCGGTCAAAGAGACGAGTCGCTTCGGATTTCTACGACCGCAGCTTCCAGCCGACCACGACGCCCAATCCGAATGCCCAGCAGGCTGCGACATCGGGGTGGTCTTTCGCGTAGGCCTTGGCCAATCCGAATAGATCTTGTGCGGGTTCTTTGACGTATTGCTGCGCGGCGTCTTTGCCGAACTCCACGGCTCCGTTGGCGACTCGGTCCGCAGTGTCGCGGGCTTGGTCAGACAGACCGTTTGGGTTCGAGTTGCTGGACGACGTGCCGGGAGTGCTTTGGTGAGTAGTTGCTTCGTTCATGACGTTTACCTTTCAGTAAGGGGAGAGACTCGGTCGGGGGTGTAGTGGCGAGACGGTTCGAGACCGCTTCGAAATGATTCGCGACGCATTTGGTTGCGAGCGGAGGTTGAGGGCGAAATCATGGTCGCCTTCAGCCAACGAACGTTTTCGGACAATTCGGACTTCGTTTCAGCCATCGCGCCGGTTGCGGCTTGGACCGCCTTGGCCGCGATCCAAGCGAGGACGCCGACAATCACGAACGTTGTGATTGCGAGTGTCAGCAACGCGCCGCCGGTCGACAGATCGGTCAGTTCATCGAGCAAGAACCCGAATCCAATCAGCAACACCGTCAGAGCGGATCCCGCTAGCGCAACCGCGATCGTAGAGAAGATCGCTGCCGCGGTAAGCTTTCGTTTGGCTGCTTGAGCATCAACCGACAGCAGTTGCCATTGCAACTCGCATAGATCGAGGACGTCACGCAGGACTTTTTGGATGCTGGCGTTGTTTGGCATGTCGATCACGATGGTCGGCGTTTAACGATCCAACCAAGAGCCACACCGAACACGCCGGCTGCAACAAGAGATGCAGTCGGGTATTTGGCGACGGATTGGTTGATAAATTGCAATTTGCTGGATGTCTTTTCTTCCGACTCCGTCCTTCGAGCCTCGATGAGAAGCTCGTCGAATTCGACGCGTCGGGGTGGTCGGGAATGTGCGGGAGCAATCATGTGGACGATCGGTTGGTCAGGATTCGGTTGATTTGATGAGCCGCCACAGTGCTGGCCTGGCGAATCGCGAGCGTCATCACGGTCCCGGCGATTCCCGCCATCAGTCCCTTTTTGGCTGGCTCCGGCGCGACACCGCTGTTTCGCGGAGCTTCGCGAATAACGATGCGTTCCGGAGCTCGTTTGCTAGGGACGATGAGGAAGCCGATTGCCGCGACACCCGCCAAGATCGGCAGTGGATGCCGCGACATGTGATACTTCCAATCCGTCAGTTGACGCACACGAACGCGAGCGTCGTCGACTTCGTAAGGAAGTTCCGTTCGGATTTCAGCCATGCGTTGCTTGATCGCAGCGGACTGTTTCTCAGTTGCGTATGTGGTCGCCATGATCACTTCTTGTTGCCAAAGAAAAGCAATGCCCCCGCGGCAATCCCAAGGCCGAAGGCGATCGCCAACGATTCGCTCGGACGACTTCGAACGGTATCAGCGAGCTTGGCTCCGTATTCGCCCGATTGCGAAGCGAGCCGCTGGTAGTTCTGTCGAGCGTAGGCGGCGGCGTCAGCAGCGGCGGCTTGGGCTGCGTCGCTGTATTGCTGAACGGTCTCGGACGCTTGGTCGCTGAAGTTGCGACTAAAAATGCCATCGAGGAACTTCTCGATTTCGTTTTGGGTAGCACCCGTCTTTTGCTGAACGACACCAACCAATTGCTCGGCCGAGCCGCGTGCCTGCTGCAGGTCGTCTTCGGTCAATTGCCCCCAGTGTTCTTTCAGGCGGCCTTTAACTTCGTTCCAGTGACCTTGTAGTTCTTGGCGATTAACCATGAGTGAGACTCCGTTTGCGTGTTGGTTGAGTTGTTTCTGGGTTTCGTCTGCGATCTCGTTTGAGATGGCGTTGAAGAGCAAACGCATTTTGCGGGCCAAAACAAAATGAGCCCTCGGAAAGCGTCGTTCCCATTTCCGTTTCGCGTGTCCAGGCATTGTTCGAAACGCTTCTTGGAAGAAATCGTCGTCAACCGAAACGGATCTTCGGCCGCAGAAGAGCAAGGCGGTTGGCGGTGCTTTCGCGAGCAGCTTGGTCGGTTCTCGTTCAGCCCGAGCTTTGTGATGTGCTACACGGTGAATGCGTTTGCGTTGGAATTGTGTTCATCCATGTGGTCACGGCACGTCTCTTGCGACTGTTCGATTGAAACGAACCAATCGCTCCGAACACTCAACAAGGATCCACCCATGACACGTTTCATCCTGCACGCCGTTTTGCCATGTCTCGTTCTGACCTTCGTCGTTCCCGTTCATGCCGATGAACACACCCAGCCGTTGCTCAAGCGATTGGCCGGAGTGTGGGAAGTCGAAGAAGGTGTGAACCAAGGGGAGGAAATTCCCGAAGACGAGCTCGAAGGGACAGTCATGAAGATCGAAAAGAACATGATCCTCACCTACGACCGAGAACAACGAGAAATTTACCGAGCGTTCTTCACGCTTGATGAAAGCAAGAAACCGGCGCACATCAACATGACAACCGAGATGAAGGGGATGCCTCCGATGAAGTCGTTCGGAATCATTCGAATGACAGAGAGCGATGAGTTTGACCTTTGCTACGCCTTGCCGGGCGAGGAACGTCCGACCGAGTTCAAGTCTCCCAAAGGCAGCAAGGTGATGCTGTTTGAAGCCGAACGGGAAGATTGATTCCGTCACCCATCACTTGGTCACACCTCACATCGCTCGCAAATCAATCAAAAGGAAAAACCATGAGCTACCAATGTCTCGTCGCCGAGTACGCGACCCGCGAAAAATTGGCCACTGCAGTCGAAGCGCTTCAAAAGGACGGCTATGAAGCAAACGACTTCAGCGTCATCACCCAATCCGACCATCCTCACGAGGTGGCGTCCTCTGACTCCCGCAACATGGCTAACTCACCGCCAGCCGAAAAGACAACCGCCGCGGCGACGTTGACCGGCGGTGCCGTTGGTGCGTTGCTGGCAGCACCCACCATGATTGGACCGTTCCTCGTGGCGGGGCCCATCGCAGGGATGGCGGCCGGTGCCGTCGGCGGAGGCCTGTTGTCGTCGATTCAGTCTTGGGGATTGAATGACAAGGCGAGTGCCAACTACGAATCGAATCTGCGCGGTGGATCGTCGTTGATTGTGATCGAAGGCGATCAAGCGAAGCTGAACACAGCGGCCCAAACACTGAAGACGTGCGACCCGACTTCGGTTGAACGTTACGAAGCCTGATCGAGGCAATCGCTCAGTTGAACGATCGCGATTGATGCATCACGCGAGGCTGATTTCGCACATGGCGGATCAGCCTTTTTTCGTGTCCGCGTGTAGGCCACTGATGACCGTCCGATCACAGGACGGCGTCGAAGAATGCGATGGCGGATGCTTCGTGCCATCGTCGGCGATTTTGGTCGAGGAATCCGGTATGGCCCCCCGATTCGCACAGCAGCGGGTAAAGAGCCTCGTTCTTTTCCCACTCAATCCCTTCGAATACGTCCGGAACAACGACAGGATCGTCTTTGGCATGCAGAAGCAACGTGGGTGTCCGGATTGATTGCATGGAATCGACGGCGGAATTCTCCGCGTAGTAATCTTTTGCACCCTCGTATCCGAATCGCGGGGCGGTGAATTGATCGTCCAGTTCCCAAACGGACGAGACGGAATTCAGTGTGGAACGCTCGTCATCGGAGAGTTCCGCAGAGCTTCGGAGCAATTCATCGCGTTGCTTGCTCAGCAGATATCGGTCGAACGCCTGGTTCGATCCTGTTCGTAAATTCTTTGATGTGACCTCCATGTCAAGCGGGGCGGAGACGCTGACCGCCGCATCGAAGTTTGAATCAGTGCCGGATTCCGCCAAGTACTTCAGCAACAAATTCGCACCCAACGAGAATGCCACGCACACGAGGCCGTTTCGCGTCCACTCTGGTCGTTCTGCTCTTAGATATTCGGTGAGGTGACAGACGTCTGCGGTTAGTCCAGGATGATGAAAGCGGGCGCATTTCGAAGCTGATTGTCCCGCGCCACGATGATTCCAAAGCAACACGTCATACCCGTTTGTGTTGAGCCGCTGGCCAAGCGAACGCATGTACCGACTCAGCGCATGTCCGCCCATTCCATGAAAGATGGTGACCAATGGATTCTTGGATCGTTTTTCGGTAGCAGGAAAGTAGTAGCCACTCAGTTCATCGGGCGGGGTGTGATCATCGTGAATTGAGACTCCAATCGCGTCAGGCCGCGTGTCCAATGAAAGCTTCGGGTTCAACCATTTCACCGAAATCGTTTGCAGCCAACCGCCATGGCAGAGCGGATGGGGTTGGAAAGGCTCGATAGCTTTGATGCGATCCACTGCAGCAGTCGCACGTTTGTCACGGTTCGTTGAATCGTCGTCCATCGCGTCGCTTTCGAAGAATAAAGGTTGTTGAGGTCCCGCATCGGCTCGCATGATGATGCCCGATCGGTCCTGCCAACCTGCTTGAAGAAGGATGCCAAACAGGACGCGAATTTCAGGCCAATGCGATTTGGAACGGTGTTTGCGTAAATCCCCTCATCACAATCACTCAACACGCACTCCACGATGGGGAACCACGATGACACCTACCACTTCCACTCGATACGCGGCCGTCGCGATCGCAGTCACAGCACTGACCGTGATGCTTCCGATCGCGGTCGCCAACGCAGACGACGGGCTATTTGATAACGAGGGGGCGTCCACCGTTGCAGGCGATGTTCTTGAATCACGAGGCGATCTGGCCGAAGGCTTGGGGCGGGGGGCTGTCCTGCGTTCGCTTTCTGCGGAACGATTTCAGCAAGCGATTGCCAAGCAGCTTGAAAACAGAAAAGAATCCGTTGAACTCTATTACGATCTCAAAAAACTTCGCGAAGAAGAGTTGCAGAAAGATCGCTTGTCGGCATCTGACCGAATCAAGATTGCGAACAAACAGAAGCCTGAACGCTTGAACGAGAATCAAATCAAACGGGAAACCGGCGAGATCTACTGGCCCGAGCCGCTGGACAGCCCCGTGCTGGAACCGTACCGACGTCCGATCGAAGAGACGCTTGCGAAACGCTACCAACCCGATGCGGAATACCAGGAATTCGATTTCATCAAAGTTCACCGGATGGTGAAACGGATGGAAGAAGCGATCGATTCAATCAAAGACGAGCTGGATCTCCGCGAAGTGGTCGCCCTAAAAGACTATTTGGTGCAAATCGAGTACGAGGCTCGTTTCGACAGCAAGAACAATCGCGTCGACTTCTGATCACCGGAACGAAGTCCGTGTCTTTGAAGGCGAGATGCCCAAGCTCAACGCAGAGCGATGTGGCATCCGTCTCTTTCGGTGCTCGTCCTAAGGAACCACGCGGCGTGGTCCGATGCTTCTTTTGCCAACCAGTTTCCTTCCTCGCTCCCGATATGCCTTCATGTTCGCTTCGAATCTCCTTTGCCGCAGCTTGTTGTTCGGTCTCGCGCTGACGATCTGCATTGGCTCTCGGCAAACGGATGCCCAAGAGGAGGCTCCCACGGCGGACGAAATCGCCGCAGAAGTGACAGGCGATACACAGGAAGGCGAAAAAGGTTCAGTGCAGGTTGCTGACGAAGTTCAAGTCGATCCGATCAACAGCGATCAACGAATCGAGACTCGCTTGCAAGAGATCATGGAGGCCACGGGGTGGTTCACCAATCCCAGTGTGACCGTTGATCGAGGCGTCGCCTTTTTGAGCGGAACCTCGGATACCAAGAGCCACCGTGATTGGGCGGAGTCAACCGCGATCAAAACCTCGGACGTGGTCGCGGTGGTCAATCGCCTGAAGGTTGCCGAATTGCCACTTTGGAATTTCGCTCCCGCTATGG
>NZ_JBICHO010000462.1:0-23321 GCF_043100905.1 Rhodopirellula sp. JB055
CCGTTTCGTTGATCGATTCGACAGGTTGGCTGTCGATCGCGGTGAGGACGAGTTCCGGTTCGACAGCGGATTGGCGGTTGATCCAGTCCGCTTGGAATTCCGCTGTGACCAGCAAGTTGGTGCCGTGTTCGATTTCTGTGCTGCCAGGTTGGATCACCACGTCTGGTTTTGGCAGGGCATCCGAGGAAGATGTGGCGGACGCGTCAGGTTCAGCGAGCAGGAAAGTGGCGGCGCAGACAAGCGTCGCGATGGTCCCAGAGAGTCCAAACAATCGGTTGACCCACAACCAACGCGATGACACGACGTCAGGCCAATCGTTGTGCCGGGCGTGCTCGCGAGCCTCTTGCATGACTCGTTGGTTCAAGTAGTTGTCGGGATGTTGGGCGACAGATTCGTCGACCGCGGTGATCAGACGTTGATCGAGATCCGGGTAGCGATGTTCAATCCGTTTCGCGACGGACTGCACGTTTCGAATTCGCAAACGAGCAGCGATCAAACAAACGATCGCCGCAATCACCAAGGTCGAAACGATGGCGACCGAGGTGGAAAGCGAGGCCGTTGAAAATGTCAACGATGAAAGCAACGACAGGGTTCGCTGCGAGAACACCAGCCACGCGAGGGCCATCAATGCGATCGTCCAAGCCAGCCATCCGAGTGATTGCCAGAAACGCAATCGTCGCATTCGACGAATCACGGGATCAATGCAGTCAAGCAATTCGTTTCGCATAGCGTCCTCCCCAAAGGGTTTCGATCACCAACATTCCGATCGCGGCGAGCAAGAACCATTGCCACAAACGTTGGTTGCTTTCTAGTTCACGATCGCGAAGTTGCAGAGTCGCTTGAGTCAGTTTTTCTGCCGTGGCGGCTTCGCCCAAACGGATGCCCAATCGTTCGAGCGTGTCTTCATCCATCGCGTCCGTTTGGCTTTCCGATTCAGACAGGTTGCTCGCAAACAGGATGGGTTCTTCGTTGGGCAATTTCAGTTGATGAACACCTGGGCGATCGATGAAGCCCGCGTCCGAAGCTTGTTCGTACGGCGATGACTCGCCGTCAGAGCGAACCAGTACGGCACCTTCGACTGGGGGCCATGGCAGCGGCGTCCCCACCACATGGCCTGCCATGTAGGATGCCGCTCTCTCGTTGCCAGCGAACAATTGTGCGATCAGCGGAATGAACTTGGTTGAAAGTGCAAGTTGGCTTGAGGAGGGCTGCCAGCCGGTTGTGAGCAACCAAACGTTGCCGGATTGAGCCAATGCCGGAGCACCGGAATCGAAGGTCGCCAAGACATTCCAGTCCGCTTCTTCCATTCCGGATACGTCGCGGTGATTCCAAAATTGAATCTTGCTGAAATCGTTGAATTGTGGGTCCGCCATCGAAGCGAACAAAGGCGACGAAAAATCAACCCGTGACCACATTGCGTAGTCCTCGACAGATGCTTCTTTGGCAGAGAGCGACTCGTCGTTGGTGATGGTTTTTATGCAGGCCAGAACATCGGACGCATCATCGGGGTCATCCATTACGAACAAAGCTCGACCACCCGCTTCCGTGTAGGTCTGAATTGCGTTCCTGAACGCATCGGTGTTGGCGACGTCGCCGACCACAACCAACGGGCATTCGCGAGGATCCAAGTCAGGCGGGAATTGCGCCGTCTCGACGGATTCGATGGAGACTGATCGGGTCGCGTTGTCCAGCGGAACCCGTTCGAGGTAATAAAACAAGCTCTCGCGAGGATCGTCTTGCGGCGTCCCGACATGCAGCAGTCGGTACGATCGCTTTTCCGGCGCGACCCAGTGGATCGTGTTGTCGAATGAGGAGTCGTCGCCGGACAGGATGATGGAAGTGGCGGCGTCCGTTGGTTGATCGAGGCGGACGATTTTTGTCGCATCCGCTTCGACCTGGATCGTTTGTTTGTCGCTGGCGTCTTTCCATTGCAGAGTCAGGTCAAACTGTGAGGCGAGCTTGGAATTGACGACCCGAACTGGAAGCTTGCGATCGGAGTCGGCGACCGTCGAAGCTTGTAAATTCTCGAGTGTCTGATCGTTCATCACGATCGCTGTGGCGTTGCCTTTCGCGTTGGGAACGACGCGGCGGATGTCCAAGCTGACTTGTTCGGGCCACGTGTTTTGCTGCAACGCATCGATTTTGGATCCGTCTTGCAAATCAGAGATCAGCACGATGCTGGCAGGCCCCGGTGGCTGGTTTCGGGTCACGGGATCGGTATCGTCTGAGCCGTCTTCACCCGGTGTTCGTGAATCCGTCGGCCACTGAGCCCAGTCGGCTGCTTCGCGAAGTGCAACGCCTAGATCCGTGGCTCGCCAGGTCGGTTGAAGCTCCGCCAGAGCCTGCAGTGCGAGTGCACTTTGACGTACATCGGAGGTCGCTACTTGCGATGTTTCCCAGATGCGATCGGTTTCGGTGTCGAAGACGAACACCGCGAATTGGTCGTGAGCGGAAAGGTCAGTGAGGACCGTTTCGGCCTTTTGGATCGCTTGGTCCCACAGGTCTTCACGCTGCATGCTAGCGCTGCGATCAATCAAAACCGCGATTCGTCGGACGGGTGTGTTGTTGAACTGGTCGGCCGCGCCGCGAAGGAACGGTCTGGCGAAGGCTGCGGCCAACAACAGCAACGCCAAGGCTCGCAGGAGTAGCAACGGCCATTGATCCAAGCGACTGCGGCGGGTCAGTTTCGGTGGAACCTCTCGCAGGAACATCACCGAGCTGAACGGCACGGCACCCTTGGGTTGCTGCCGAATCAGGTGAAACAAAATCGGTGCAGCGACGGCCAGTGCACCTGCGAGGAAAAACGGGGCGAGCATGCTCATCCGGACGTTCCTCCTGAACTCAACATGCCCGATCGACTGGCGCTGACGGCGCGTCGTTGGTGGGCGGAGACAAAATCAGACAGCGATTCCTGCAGGGGGCGATCGGTGGTGCTGGTGTAGAACGCGGCACCCACGGCATTGCAAATCGATTCCACTGCCTCGGCGTGTTCTTGGAACGCGGTTTGGTAAGCTTTCCGAGTCGCATCGGGAGCGACCTGGATTTTGCGCCCGGTTTCCATGTCCACCAAAACTTTGGATTCGTCTACCGAGAGCTGGACTTCGTTGGGATCCAGGATTCGCAGGACGATCACTTCATGTTGTCTTGAACGCAACAAGGCGAGAGAACGTTGCAAGTCTTCCGTTGGCGAGAGCATGTCGCTGATCAACACCACCAACCCTCGCCTGCGGGTGATCGCGGCGATTTGAGAGATCGGTCCGTTGAGATCGGTGCCGGAACCCGAGGTTGGGCGGGCCAAGCAGGCAAGGATCTGACGCAGGTGACCGACTCGGCTGCGGGCCGGAACAACATCCGCGATTGATTCGTCGAACGTCATCAGTCCAACATGGTCGCGTTGCAGAGTGAGGAAGTAAGCAAGCGTCGCGGCCAACGTTCTCGCGTATTCCATCTTCGTGTATTCGAGTGACCCGTAGCCCATCGACTGACTTTGGTCGACCAGTAGGTAGCAACGTCGGTTGGTTTCGTCCTCGAATTTCTTGATGTAGTAGCGGTCCGTGCGAGCGAACAATTTCCAGTCCAGTCCTCGCGGGTCGTCACCGGGCGAGTAGGCCCGATATTCGCTGAATTCAACGGAGGCCCCGTGGAGAGGACTTCGGTGCAGGCCGCCAAAGAAGCCTTCGACGACCAGCTTCGATCGCAGTTGCAGGTTCTTGATTCGCATCAGCGCATGCGGATCCATGGAGGCAGCGGAGTCTCCGTTGCCGCCCGCCGCTGAAGCGGTCGTTCGCGAGGACTTCGCTGCGTCATCCTGAAACGTGCCCGTGCTGCCGTTGGTGGCTTTGTTTGACGAGCGAAATGGACGTTGGAACCAGCTCAATTCAGACTTCCGTTGGGATTTCTTCGAGAAGTCGTGTGACCAGGTTTTCAACGTTGAAACCTTCCGCTTCCGCTCGGTAGCTCAGCAGGACTCGGTGTCGAAGTGTGGGGTGTGCGAGAGCCTGGATGTCTTCGGTTCGCACGTGAGCGTGGCCGTTAAGCAACGCTCTTGCTTTTGCACCGAGCACCAATGTTTGAGCAGCCCGCAGGCCTGCGCCCCAGGACGCGTATTGGTTGACAAAGTCGGGCGTTCCCTGGCGTCCCGGCCGAGTCGCGGCAACCAAACGCACGGCATAAGCGGCGATCGATTCCGCGATCGGAACGCGTCGAACGGCGGTGTGGAATCGTGCAACGTCTTCGCCTGTGAAGATCGGCTGGATCGGTTCCGGCTTGGTCGACGTGGTTTGCATGACCACGGCCAATTCGTCTTTGGGCGGCAAATAGTCGATCAAAACGTTGAAGAGGAAACGATCGAGTTGGGCTTCGGGAAGTGGGTAAGTGCCTTCCATCTCGATTGGGTTTTGCGTCGCCAAGACGAAGAACGGTTCTTCCAGTTCGAAGCGTTGGCCGCCTGCGGTGACTTGATGTTCCTGCATCGCCTCGAGCAGGGCGGCTTGCGTCTTGGGCGGTGTTCGGTTGATCTCGTCGGCCAAGATCACGTTGGCGAAAATCGGTCCTTTGACGAATTGCAGTTGTCGATGACCATCGGCGGATTGCTCCAGGATTTCAGTCCCGGTGATGTCCGCTGGCATCAAGTCGGGAGTGAACTGAATCCGCTGGAAATTCAAGTGGAAGATTTTCGCGACGCTGCTGACCAGCAATGTTTTCGCCAGCCCTGGTGCTCCGGTGATCAAGCAGTGGCCACCCGCGAACAAACAGATCAGAAGTTGCTCGATGACTTCTTCTTGGCCGATGATGACCTGGGAAAGTTCTTGGACGATCCGCTCTCGTCCTTCGCGAATTTGCTCCACCACTTGGGCTTCGTCTTCGTGGGTCATGGTGTCCATTGTCATGAAGTGCAATCGGGTTGGAGGAGCTTCGAAACCGTTTGTGGTTGATACTGGGAACGACTCAGTGGGTCATCGCATACGTCACGATGTTGATCCCCATTGGATAAGCTTTCTTGACGGAGAACTCATCGAAGTACCATTGGTCTTCGCCTTCCCGTTCCCAACCGTCGCCTAAGTCGGTGTTGTGGCAGATGAAGACCATGATGCGATCTTCGTCATCAGTGATGGCGCGATAGTGAGGGACACTGGTGTCGCTTCCGTCGCGCGACCATTCCCACGTTCCCACGCTGCCATCGGCACCGCGTCTGGCCGAGTTGATGGCGGGGACCTGAGGTTTTTCTTTGAGGTCGTAGACGATGTGAAAGATTTCGTGTTCCAGAGGAACCTCGAAAGGAGCGCGGTCAGGAAACACTCGTTGAAGTTCGTGTCGCAGATTTTCGTACTGCGAATCACCCCAGAAATCATCCACCATCAAGAAGCCACCATTGAGGCAATACTTGCGAAGTGCTTTCACCTCTGCCTCTGAAAAAACGAGGCCACCAGGTTCGATGATGTAGATGAACGGGTAGTCAAACAGTTTCTCGTCGGTCAGTCGCAAGACAACCGGATCCGGATTGACCTTCATGGAGGTGAGTTGTTGCAGTCGAAGCGAGAAGTTCAGGTCGCTATCGGGATAATCCGTCCAACATCCTCCACCACCGCGTCCACGCCCGCCGTAGGAATCGTATTCGATCCGAGCGAATGTGAAGCAGTCCTTGGGGAATCGTGGATCAACATCCCAGGTGGGCACACCATTGCGATCGGAGGGTAGCGATCGGTTGCGCCGGCCCCAGTAACCTCGTTGGGCAAACGCCGCGCCGCCCATCAAAACAATCAACGCGGCGAGGATCCAGCGCCGGTGACCGAATGGTTTACGAGTGAAAGTTAGTGGGGTGGATTGCTGGCGGGGTTGTGTCTTGTCACCAACCGTGAACGCCGTTGTCACCTCTCCCCCAATTTCATTGGGGGAGAGGTCGAGCACGCCCTTCAGGCGTTGTTCGGGTGAGGGGGCGTCCGCGCGACATGGGGCGTTCTGTGGCGTAGCGATTTCAACGGCCATGGGGTCCGCCCCTTCACCCGGACGACGGCTGAACGCCGCGTCCGACTTCTCTCCCGACGATGGTCGGGGGAGAGGTGAATGAGAATGGAGGCTGCCCCGAGCAAGTGCTCGCAAGATGCCCATTGGGTTGAAGTTGTTGGGAGTCATAACGTTTCCTCCTCTTCGATGGCAGGCACGTCCACAGAATCAGGCTCTTCCACGTCCGCCTGGTCCGCGGTCGATGAACCCTCTTCCAAAACCCCGTGATGCAGTTTCCACAGCAAGCGGTGAGCGTCTCGGTAGCGGGGGGCCAATTCCAACGCCATCAGTGCATGGTGTTTCGCGGGGAAGGACTCGTTCTGTTCGTCGTACGCGTTGGCTAAACGAAAATGCAGCGCCGCCGGATCCACCGGATCCAGCTCCAACAGTGCCGACAACGCTTCCACCGCCAAATCGTGGCGATCGAGTTTTTCGGCGGCGACGGCGGACGCGAGGTGGAATTCGGGCAACAGAGGTTGGATCGCGAGCGCCTGCTGCGACGCGTCCAAAACGTTTTCCCATTGATCTTCGGATTGGCCAATGTTGATCCAACGCCGCAAAGCCGGCAAAGCATCGCTGGATTGTGCCAGATTGTCTTGGATTGCACGAATTTCTTGTCGGTCGTGCCCCAGTTCGCGGTGTGTTTGAGCCAGCCATTCCAGCGGACCGTCGCGTTCGCCTGTCAGCACGCCCAATTGCTGCATTCGTGAAAGTGGAATCAGGGCTTGGTCCCATTGCTTGGCTTCCACGGCACTTCTGGCCAACTCTCGCAGGCCCCAGTAGTTGGTCGGATTGGCACGCGTCCAGCCTTTCCAGGTCGCCAGATCGCCGTTTTCGGGCAAGGAATCTCGCGACCAATCGGCGAGAGCTCCGAACTGGTTGGCTCGTTCTTTGGCGTAGGAATCAAACTGAGAGTCCAACCGCTGCAGCGATCCGGTGTGCCGTGTCAGGGCGTCGTTGATCGGAATCCCTGCGGCTAGGTCATCCAGCACTGCAAGCAATGCTTCGTGACCATGTTGTTCAATCAGGAACTCGATCACCAAGGAAGATTCGTAGTAAGCAAACTGCAGTGCCGTTGCTGAAGGTGGTGATAAAAAGGCGGCACTCAGATCGCTGACCGGTGTCAGGTCCTCCGAGAGCAACATCGATCGATATTGAGGCGTCATTTTTTCGCCCCAAGACGGGTTGCGTTGGCGTTCTTCGTAAACCGAGATGCCTTCGCTCAGCCAGCGTGGCATGCGGTTGTTGGTTTTCTCTAGCGTGACCACGTGACAGAACTCATGCCACAGAACGCTCTTCCAGTTCGATGGGCGTTCACCTTGAGACGCGGGGCTGTTGGCGGTGATCACTCGGCCGAAACAAACGCCCAGGTACCCTGCCCCGCCCGGCAATCCAAACGTACGAATGGCAAAGTCGTTTTGATGCGGGAAGATTTCGACCAAGACTGGTTTGTCGGGCATGACATCATACTTCTCGCACAAGACTCGCTTGGCGTCACTGAGCAGTTCCAGTACGGCGTCGCCATAGAGTTTCGCTTCTTTGGCGTCCATCCGAACTTGGATGCCGTCTTGTTTCAACACGGTGAACTTTGACGTTCGGTCGCGGAGCGTCATCAGGTTGTAGGCCACGACGTTGTAGGGATCCGCTTTCGCAACTTCGCCTGCGATTTCCCAACCGATCTTTTCTTCTCCCAATCGAAGCATGTCCTGAGCAAGCTGAAAGCTGGCGTCGATGTGCAACGGATCGGCGCTGAGTGCCAAGTTTTGATACTCCGCTCCCTCGGCAAAGCGGTATTTCTCTGAGAGCTTTTTGCCGATCAGGTGATCCACGTCCGGGTTCTGTTTCCACGTTGAGAGCGCGGAGGCACGCATCAGTTTTTCGACATCGTATTCGCCGTTCAAATGAGCGATGACCGCAAACAGCGCCCAAGCGGACGGTTCATGCATGTTGATTTGAAGCATCTGATTCAAGATGTCTTTGGCTTCGTCGTAGCGTTCACGATCAATCGCTCGTTCAGCCAACCACTGCAGCGAGGGCAAGTGTCGTGGGTTGATTTTCAGGGCGATCGCGGTTTGTTCGGCAGCGGCCTGTCCATCGCTGGATTCGAGTGCCTTGGCCAGCAAATGGTGCAACTCGGGAGTTTCTTCGCCAAGTTTCAACGCTTCCTGAAGCGTGTTGGCAGCGACTTGGAAATCGCCTTTCCGAATGGCCAGTTCGGCAGTGGCCAAGTAAGCGTGCAGGTACTCCGGGTCGCGGTCCCGGACTCGGTCATAGAACTGCTCCAGGACCTCTCGAGCGTCTTCCCCGCGACCGGTCAAGAATCGGCCCGCCGCGATGAGGTTGTCTCGGGTGATGTAACCCGCGAAGGCGCGTTGCATTTGTGTGAGCAGGTCCGCTTCGGCTTGGCCAACTTCGTCTTGCAACCCGTTGAACCGCAGGACATCCAATCCCATGTATCGCAGCGCGATGCTGGTCGGGTATCGCTGCAGGGCTTCTTGGTACGTCTGCAATGCGCCGGCATAGTCCCCTTGCGTCATCTGGCACTGAATCAGCAATCGAGGCCAACGTTCGCTCCAAACTCCTCGCTCGACTTCGAATGCAGCGGTCGCGGCAGCGGCGTCGTACTCGCCGTTTCGGTATTGTTGGACCGCGTCGTCGTAGCTCGCCGCGAAACCAGTCGCTGGCGAGCTGAGTGTGATGAGCACCGTGCAAACGACGGCCAAGCCGAACATCGTCACGGAAGCAAATCGCTTGCCGCGATCCGGCAGTTGAGACCGATTGCCGAGAGCGACAAGCTTGGGAAGCAAGTGGTCGCTTTGGATGTCAACATGGAAGCGGGATGCATTCACTAGGACAGGTCTCATGCTTTGGTTCGCGAGTGGGAGGGCCTCGTACGAAAATCCTCGCCGTTTGATTCTACGCTCTCTGCAACCCGCTCGCACGGATGAAATCCGTTCCTTGCCCATCCGGTCGGAGTGGAGTCGCTACACTACCTCGGGTGTGGCCCCTGACCCGTGCGTTCAATGGCGATTACGGCGTGCATGCCGACGTTTGCCCCTTTGTAACAAGATGAGCTGAAGGATCCGGTGATGAGTGAAAGACGCTATTCTCTCGAACGCTTCTTAGAGAAAACTCGTGACAAGGACCTTGATCAAGGTCTGTTTGAGTTGGAATCGGATCGCATGCTTGACATCAACCTCAACGGGGAGGTGTGGACCAAGATGGGATCGATGATCGCTTACACGGGCAATGTGAAGTTCGAGCGTGAGGGGATTCTGTCGCAGGGTTTGGGCAATTTGCTGAAGAAGGCCGTCTCTGGCGAAGGCACGGCACTCACCAAAGTCAGTGGCAATGGGTCGGTTTTCTGCGCCGACAGCGGCAAGAAGATCACGATTCTCGAGCTGCAAAACGAATCGATCTGCGTCAACGGAAATGACCTCCTCGCGTTCGAAATGTCATTGAACTACAACATCAAAATGATGAAGAAGATGACCGCGATGTTGGCGGGCGGGTTGTTCAATATCCGCCTGGAAGGCACGGGCATGGTGGCGATCACCAGTCACTACGATCCGATCACATTGCCGGTCACGCCTCATCAACCTGTCGTGACGGACCCGAATGCAACGGTGCTGTGGTCTGGGCAACTGGAGCCTGAACTCAAGACCGACGTGCAGTTCAAAACCCTGCTCGGTCGTGGTTCAGGGGAATCGTTGCAGTTTCTCTTCCAAGGGCATGGCTTTGTGGTGGTTCAACCCTACGAAGAGGTCGTGTTCCAAAACCAAAGTTGATCAAAACGTTGAAACTGATTTCATGGAACGTCAATGGCATTCGTGCCGCAATGAACAAAGGGTTTCGCGAATTTGTCGAAAGCGAACAACCCGATGTGCTGTGTTTGCAAGAGACGAAAGCGGAACCTGAGCAAGTCGATTTGTCGTGGGCGGACGAACTCGGATACCACCAGGTTTGGAACACGGCTGCGAAAAAAGGTTACTCTGGCGTTTCCACTTGGAGTCGCGTGAAGCCATCGAAGGTCACCAAAGGTTTGAGCATCGAGGAGCATGACAACGAAGGTCGTGTGCTGACGACGACGTTTGATGACTTCCATTTAGTCAATGTCTACACTCCGAACTCGCAGCGAGGTCTGGCCCGTTTGGATTACCGGATGCAATGGGATGAAGCCTTCTTAGATTACGTCAAAAAACTGAATCGTCGCAAACCGGTTTTGTTCTGCGGCGACGTCAACTGCGCCCACCAGGAAATCGATTTGGCAAATCCCAAGGCCAATCGAAAGAACGCGGGTTTCAGTGACCAAGAGCGAGCGGGATTGGATGCGATTGCGGAAGCCGGTTTCGTTGACTCGTTCCGACAATTTCACGATGGCCCAGGGCACTATTCTTGGTGGACCTATCGAAACGATGCACGAGCCCGGAACATTGGGTGGCGTTTGGATTACTTTTGGGTCGCCAAGAAGTTCTGGGATCACGTCGCCGATGCTCAAATCCGGTGCGAGATTCATGGGTCGGACCATTGCCCCGTTGAGTTGACACTGAAGTGAAGTTGCCTCTGCCCTCGGTTCGAAAGCTGTTTCGAGAGAACTTCTCAGGCGATTCACCGATTCAAATCGATCCGAGACAACGTGCCACGCTGATCAAGCAATGGCGAGCCAAACTCGAAAAAATCGAGGGCGTGCGGTTGACCAACCATCCAGGTGATCGTGATTCGCGGTCGCCGACTTGGGTGCGGTTCACGATTCCGGATCCAAACGCATCGCAGACCTACTATCGATCGGACGAACTGCGTTTGGAATGCAGCGAACACGGCGAACTGATTTGTGCGTTTGGGAAATTCGACCGCGAAGTCACCGGGCTGGTCAGCGATTTTGATGAGTTCGAACACTTGGTGGCGGAGGTGCTGCGTCGGTATGTCAAACGCCACGCCGGCGAAGCCAAGCGGGCCAAGGTCCGATCGATGAAGTCCAAGGCGATTGTGGCTCGAGTCAAGGCACTAGCCAAAGAAGAACAATTTGACTTCGCGACCAGCATGGACACACAGAAACTGCGTCTGTTTGTGAAGTTGTCGAGCCAACACATGATTGAAATCCACATTCCGTTCACGCGGTTTGAAAAGGTTCTGCCGCAATTGCAAGAAACCATTCGAACGCTCCGGTCACTCTACGCGGACGGATTGCGTTTCAAGATGATCGGATTCATGCAGGCTGATTGGCGAACCGAATGGATTCGGTACGAAGAGTGATTTTTGATTTTGATTCCCACTTTGATTGAGACGGTCCCTTGGCTGTTCGAGTTGATGTTCACGAGTTGCTTCAGTTGCTCGAAATCACTCCGCCCGACCAAAACATCATGTTGGTCGGCAAGCATGGGATTGGGAAATCACAGATCATCGCCGAGCACTTTTCGTCTCGCGGGATGAAGGTCGTGCCATTTTTTCTGGGGCAAATGAGCGATCCTGGCGATCTGATTGGTTTGCTGCACAAGGACGATGCAACCGGCAAAAGCGAGTTCCTGCCGCCGTTTTGGTGGCCGACGGATGGGGAACCCATCGTGCTTTTTCTGGATGAACTCAATCGAGCGCGGCCGGAAATCTTGCAGTCGGTGATGGAGTTGGCGCTGAACAAAACGTTGGCAGGCAAGCGGTTGCCACCTGGCAGCGTGATCATCTCAGCCGTCAACGAAGGCGACGAGTATCAATTGACCGATTTGGACCCCGCACTCGTTTCACGGTTCAATCTGTATCAGTTCGCACCGACGGTCGACGATTGGTTGCTGTGGGCGGACCAGCACCAAGTGGATGATCGCGTCACCGGGTTTGTGCAACAGCAACCGCAATACTTGGACGGCGAAGGCATTTCCCCCGCCGGGGAAGACATCGATGCCATGTCGGGTTTGGTCAAAACGCCGGACCGTCGTGGTTGGGCGCGTGTGTCTGACATCCTTCACGGCGTGGAAACGATTGAACCGGTGCACATCAAATTGATTGCGGGGGTCGTCGGATCACCCGCCGCGATGGCGTTCCGGCGAAGTCTCGCATCGCGATTTCCTGTGACGCCCGATCAGGTTTTGTTGCAGTTCACCAAGCATCGCAAAGTGATCGAAAAGATGGCATTGGGAGAACTGCTGATGCTGAACGAGCAGTTACTCGTTCATTTGGTGGGCAATCCATACGGCGATGCGGATCGGGCCAAGGCTCTCAAAGGCATGCTGAGCTACTTGAAGTCACTTCGCAAACGAAAGCTTGATGAGGCGGTCGCTCATTTGGTGTCGATGACCGATCAGCCAAAGTATGAACCGGCGATGGAGTTCTTTGCCGAGTCGATGGAACTGACAACTTTGTTGACGGAGTATGTCGAGGGAATTCGAATCCAGTGAGTGACATGGCATCGACGAGCGACAAGTCCGCGTCCGGCGGGCCGGATTCCAAGCGAGATGCCAAGGCCCGCGAGCGAATCACCCGCGTTGTTGAAAGTTGGTACCTCGTCGATCCGTTGTTGTTTGTGGCTTGGACGATGCACGAGGTGGTGTCCAAACCAGAGATTGCAACGCTGCGTGTCGCTCACGGGCGAATTGAGTTCAACCCCGAGTTCATTGCTTCGCTCAACCGAGATGAGTTGGCCGAGGTGCTGCGGTTTGAAGCGATGCGAATTCTGTTGGGGCACCCTTACGCCAGGCGGCAGCCGAAGACCGAGTTGTCTTATTCAGCCAGCAATCTGACCGTCCAAGAATGCCTGCGAAGCAAGTTGCCGATGCCGCGTCCGCGTGAGGTCCTGGGCAGTGAGACGCACGATCACCAGTACTTTGAGTATTACTATCGGCAGTTGGCTGAGCGGGAAGGCGACCAGGCCGACGATTCCGAAGAGACGGAACCCGAGCGAGATGACTCGTCGGAGTCCACGCCGGCAGAGGGTCAGGGGAATGATTCGAGTGATGCGAATTCCGATGACGGAAATGACTTAGACACTTTAGAGAATGCTCAGTCTGCCTTGGAGGCTTCTGAGCCAAGTGGGGCGTCGTCCGAACAAGATGGAGACGACGAGGGGGTGCCGGCAGAAGGTTCGGCTGAGTCGTCGCCTGGGCTGTCCTCCGCGGATGAAAGCAGCGTTCGACCGGCAGCAAGTGATTTGGATGCCTATGTTGATCCGAGCCAAACGGGCGGCGAGAACGCGGATCAGTGGGACGCAGACGATCTGCTGCACGAAGAGATCAAATCCGCTGTTGCCGAGGCCGCCGAGAATGGTGGCTGGGGCACTTTGCCAGGGCATGCGCAGGAGCGATTGCTGGCAACGCTTCGACCGCCACTGGATTACCGATCGATCTTGCGACAGTTTCGACAGAGCGTGTTGTCCGTCGATCGGCGGTTGACCCGTATGCGACCGAGTCGTCGCTACGGTTTCGCCCAGATGGGTAGCCGGTACGACTTCACTACCAGTCTGCTGTTCGCGGTGGACGTGTCCGGATCGATGAGCCATCGCGATTTGCAGAATGGATTTTCGATCATCAATCGGTTCTTCCAGTACGGCATCCGCTCGATCGATGTCATCTGGTTTGACACCGAAGTCCGCTGTGAACCCATTTCGTTTCGATCGGCTCGGCATGACATCAGTGTCACTGGACGGGGCGGTACCAACCTTGGCTGTGTGACTCGGTTCATTGATGGTCGCCGCGGTTACGACGGCGTGGTTGTGTTCACCGATGGGGATTCGCCACTGCCCAAGCGACCTGAAAATCAGCACACGCGGATTTTGTGGTTGTTCAACACGCAGGCTGCCTTTCGCCAATCAGCGTCCGGTTTGAGGCCGCTGGGCAGCGTCGCGTTTCTGAAACCCTCGCGGGTCGGTTCGCCGGGGCATGTGTCGTAGTGGTGCGATCAGATCCTCGTGGTGCATCCACATTTCATCTAAGGGGAGTGGATGAAGCGACGAGTCCTGAACTGGCCTCAAATCCAAGGAGTCGGCACCTCGTCCACGACGATCAACCCAATCTTTTAATCGAGGCAGATCACTTTTGGTGCGTCCGGGTTGTGGGTTCGCAGGTTGGGCGGCGATATGACGCGCAGGTTCAGCTTTCGCAGAGTGGCAGGATCGGGCTGGCGGAGTTGACCAGGTCGTTGATTGTGACCCCGCGGAATGCTTCTTCGGTAGCCGCGTAGGCTCGGTCGAGCTCCGCGTGCAGCGGGCAGAGTTCGGTGTGAGACTTCAGGCCAAGCGGGCACTTTCGGATGCGTTCCAAGGGGGCGACCGTGTTGACGACATCCAAAATCGTGAGTGTGTCCGTGGCGACGCACAATTCGTATCCGCCGCCGGGGCCGGGGCGAGATTGCACCAAACCAGCCGAGGCAAGGTCTTGCAGCACGCGGGTGAGATACCGGCGAGGGACCTTGGTTTGTTCGGCGAGATGGTCTGCTGAGGCGGGTTTTCCGACCTGGCTGCCCATGCAAGCGACGGCGCGAAGAGCGTATTCGGCGGTTTTGGAAAGCATAATCGTTTGGCGTGATTTTGAAATCTGCATGTTGAAATGCAGATATTGATTCTGTACAGTCAGGTGTACGAATCGAAGTTTAAGCTGGAACTCACCTACGAGCAATCTTGAATGGTATCGCTGCATTGGAATGGTGTCGCTCACTCCCGTCTCCGCCTCTTCCATTTTGCCCTGTGCCAACGGTTGGTTTGTGGCGGATTGTTGTGTTTGTTCGCTTGGATGGCCTCGCCCGCCTGGGCTCAACCCGATTTTGAGCGGCCTCCGATTGATTACCTCCATGCGGAGGTGAACGATCCGGTCGCCAAGCTCGCCAAACGCGTTGAGGCGGGTGAGGTGGCGTTGCGGAGCGATCCAACGTTCGGGTATTTGCCGTCGGTGTTGGAAGCATTGAACGTGCCGCTGAGTTCGCAAACGTTGGTTTTTTCAAAGACCAGCCTGCAATTGCACCGGATTTCGCCGCGTCGGCCACGGGCGTTGTATTTCAACGACGACGTTTACGTCGGCTATTGCCAGCATGGTGATGTTTTGGAATTTGCATCGACGGATGCCAAGCAGGGCGCGATCTTTTACACGCTTGCTCAGTCGGAAGAGAAGGAGCCTGAGTTTGTGCGTGACCGAGGCGGGTGTTTGTCCTGCCATGCTTCCTCGCGCACGCAGAATGTGCCCGGGTTTCTCATCCGCAGTGTTTTCGCTGACGCAGCGGGGCGTCCCAAGCTCGGCAGTGGGACATTCACCACGGACCACACCAGTCCTTTTGATGAGCGTTGGGGCGGTTGGTACGTCACCGGTTCACACGGTTCGATGCGGCACATGGGCAACGTGATTTGCACCGATGAAGCTCACTTGCTCGATCGTGAAAGCGGAGCCAATCAAAAGGACTTAGGGGACTACTTTCGAACGGACGCGTATTTGACGCCGAACAGCGACATCGTGGCGTTGATGGTGTTGGAGCATCAAACGCAGATGCACAACGCGATCACCGCGGCCAACTTCGAAACGCGACAGGCACTCCATCAGTCCTATCAGATGAACGAGTTGCTCGAACGCGAGCCTGATTTCATCAGCGAGAGTGCGACGCGGCGGATCGAGTCGTCCGCGGATCGCGTGCTGAAGTACCTGTTGATGTGCGATGAGTTCACGCTGACGGATTCGGTGGCGGGGACTTCCACGTTCGCCAGTGAATTTGCAGCGGTTGGGCCGACCGATTCGAAGCAGCGCTCACTGCGAGATTTCGACCTGGAAACACGGTTGTTTCGTTACCCATGCAGTTACCTCATCTACTCCGATTCTTTCGCGGCGTTGCCGGAGGAGGTGCGAACGCTTGTGCTGGAGAAGCTCAAGCGGATCTTGCACGGGGAAGATCGATCCGAGGCCTATCAGCATCTGACCAGTGAGATGCGGCGAGACATTCTCGAAATCTTAGAGGCGACGCACCCTGATTTTCAGTGAGCTGCCGCTTGGCCAGTTCTTTCCTGGAAAAGGTGATTGGCCAGCAATGGAAAGCGTTAATGCGAATGCCAAAGAAAAGCAGTTTGCTTTTTCAGTGACCCCTACGAGGTTAGTTATTCACCAATAAAACGCGGGGTGAAACGCTCTTTGCGCTACCACTCTCGCTACTCACCAAGATCCTGGGTGATACTCCGGAAGGATTCGACGCTTCCGATCAGGCCGCTATTCAGGCTGCCGTCGCTCTCTGTCGGAAATCGTCATTGGGCAATCTAAGCAGTTCGTGACGTGGGATGCCCCCATTTCCTGTGCCAGGCGTTATGACATATTGGGTTAGGAAGCAGCACTTCGTCCCAACCGGCAAGCTTCATCGCTCGCAATCGCCGCTCACCCGCAATCAAGACGTATCGCCCACGGGTTTCGTCGTAGCGAACACGGATTGGTTGCAGTTGACCGTGCTGTTTCAAAGACTCCGCAAGATTGGCAATCCCCTCCTCGCTGAACTCTTCGCGATGCTGCGGATCAACGTCAATGACATCGAGCCTTAATCGAGCCGCGTTTTTCATGCGGGCACGGCCTTCAATCGGTGATCCGGTTGCGGGTGCAGTGTCGCGATGCCCGACCAACTGTTCACTCGTCGGACTTCGAGGCTGAGTGCTCAAAAGCAACTCAATGAGAATCTCGCACTGACTCGTAAGTTGGGACGAGAAGCCGCTGAGGCTTTGTCTGCTGCAACGACACCTGATCAAGCTGCTGACGCGAATGACTTGTTCACGAGAGCGAAGTCCTTCGAACAGGCCGCTCAATCAGCCGCTAAACAGATCGGAACGAATAGAGTACTTGAACGCAGCGACCAAGCCCTGCTTGACCTGTCACGTCAACGATTCAACGCACAACGAACCTAGCGGCTCGATGAGCAACCCTGGCGCCCATGTGATGGTCAGCCGCGAAATGATGGCACGAGTGATTCAAGCCTGTGGCGACGATTGAGAGCTAATCCGACTGATCGGTCTGACGCGATACGGTGGCATGCGAATTGAAGTCGAGGCCATGCAAGTTGATTCGTCAATGATTGAAGGCGACTGCATTAACATCGTTGGTAAAGGGGGCAAACGTCGTGACGTGCCGCTGTTTCCGACACTCCGACCGTTTCTCGATTTTGACGGTCCTGTTTTGCAGTCGGGCCGTTCAATCAACCGGTTGCGTGACGATCTAAAGTGTGCAATCGAGAAGGCTGGATTCAAGACGTGGCCGAAGCCGTGGCATGATTTGAAGCGAAGCCGTGTCACCGAACTCTGGGACCAGGGTGCGTCAATCGACGACATCGGGGAATGGGTTGGGACCACACCCCAAGTGCTGCGAGAACACTACAAGATTGGCGACCGAGAAGCGGTCGCTCGCGGTCTCGCGGTCGACTCTGCGCTACCACCTGCAACACCAAATGGAATCCCATGGAATCGTCAGGCCATGAAAAAACGCCCCAGGGGGACAGCATGTGTCCCTCTGTGGCGTTAGAAGTGACCCCTACGGGACTCGAACCCGTGTTACCGCCGTGAAAGGGCGATGTCCTAGACCGCTAGACGAAGGGGCCGGTCGGTTTGCCAACAAAAGCTGGCGTGCCAACGAGGCGAGTATCAAACCAAGATCGCCTGGAGGCGTCAAGGGTTCCAGGGCTCGTTTTGCCTGACGAAAACAAAAAACTTGTCAGGAGGGCGAAAGTGCCTTCACGAGCAAGCAAAGAGTCGGAAGTGAACCTACGAAACGTCGTTGGAATCCGCGGGAGTGTTTGCGTCGAACGCTTCGTTGTTCCGTTGAATCGCGTCGTAGACTTCACGACGATGAACTGGCACTTCGCGAGGAGCTTCGACGCCGAGGCGTACCTTGTCTCCACGGATTTCCACCACAACGATTTTGATATCGTTGTTGATGACGATGCTTTCGTTTTTCTTTCGCGAGAGTACCAACATGGCTCATTCCTTTTTGCGGCCGCCTGCCTCCTAGTAACAACTGCCTAGTCAACGACGAATGGTGGACAGGTTGTGGAAGGGAGTACGGACAGTGATCCTTGGTCCATCAACTCTAGGACAAAAAACGATATGGTCAAGGAAATCTGGGTTGACAAACAATGGAAAATCTTGTGCTAGTCGCTTTGTAGAGGGGTGGGCGATTGCAAAAACGCCGCATTTGCTTGCAAATACGAAGTGTCGCGTTCTCGGTTCGTCCCCTCCCTCCTTTTGCGATTTTATTTGCGATGGCTGTTGTTTTTTCATTCCAGGCGTACGTTTACGGCCCTGATCGGGGGGCTTTTGATGTGTCCATGGAAACCGTTGCTGGTCGCTTTGAACACCTGGAGGGACTGTTTTTCGAGTGGGATGGTTCGTTCACCTGGGCCAATCAGTCCCAAGGCTGGCAAATCGATGGCACCGTTTACGACAACGGTCAGGCCATTCAGTACGTTGACTTGCATGGCCGCGGTTCATCGCCGGAAGGGCGCAGGATTCTTTGGGCGCGTCTTCAAACCTTGTTTTCAACGTTGGGAACGCCGCAATCGATCTCGCTGATGCGATTGCCCGAAAGGTCATGGCAAGATTTACAAGCTTTTGAAAAAGATGTCTTCCAAACCAGCAAGGCTGATCAGTGAAACGCCAGCCTTGGCTTTCAGATGGAAAGAACTGGCCGCCGCGTTTGTCGTTTTTGGACGTGAAAACGTTGGGAATTCCAGGGTGGAGCGAGATTCGGTTGGATGAGTTGGAATGATTTTTCTGATTTTCATCGTTTTGGCACCCCGGTTGCATAACCCCAATGCCAGACGCCAATGCCTCGGATGGAGGCAGACGAGTCGGTGCCGGCGTCGATGTGGCACCGAGACTTAAGAAAAGCCCCGTTTCAGGAAGAACCGCTATGTTGACCGAAACCATGCCATCGCTCGAAAACGTCTCGATGATCTCAGCCGCATCGCAAAATGAGACTCTGCCATCGGATGCCGAGATCACTCGCCGCGTGATGAAGATCCGCAGTGGTTGGAGTGTGGCAGAGCGTTTGCGTCGTCGTCGGGAAGCGGACGATCGCTTCGCTGACTTGCTCGATGCCCTGTCGTCCGATCATACCGCCGCCTGAGTCCGGAGCGATTGTTGGGTCACCAGCAGTCGTTTGACGTCGGATCCGATTCGACGGTATTCGAACTGGGCTCTCGCCCGGTAGAATGTCAGCTTTGATTCTTCAAGGATGACATTGAATGATTGGACCTCACATGGCTTTCGTGATTGCTCGTCTCCCAAAGACCGTTTGGGCTGGTGCCGTTGCGATCCTGCTGACCCCGGTCGTGGGAGGCTGCACCAGGCAACCTCCCGCTGAGTCGGTGGAAGGCGCGCCCGCTGATGACGTTCAATCAAACGGAAACGCATTGTCCTCGTCCGGCGACGCCGCACCAGGAGATCTCACCGGCAACGGTCGTGAGTCGAGCCCTTCCTCCGTGGGTTTGATGAACTCGCCCGGTGGTGCACAAACAGCCTCCAACCAGCCAACCGATGGCGGGCGCGGTCCATTGCCGCCCACTGATGCACCGGGCAACGACGCACTGGCCAATGAGCCTGCGTCCATCGATTTCCCTCAGACGATCGCGTCGCATTCCAGTGGGCGATCGAAGCAGTTGGCGCATGACCTGGGCCCTGAAAAGTTGCGCACGTTTTTGTCCGAAGCGGACATCGAAATGCGCATGATCGTGAGCGGAGATTCGGGGATCCAAGATGAGGCCACCGCCATACGGGAACTGAAACGCATCGTTTCCTTGAAGCGAGAAGCGTCTCGTCGTTTGATCGAACATCCCGATGCCATGCCAGCCGACCAAGCGATTGGGAGGCGAGGTGAACTGCAATCTCTTTCGCATTTGGCATCCATGGGAGACCTGAAATCGGCCGAGAGTCTGCAAGTGTTGGCGGAAGATCTGCAAAACGATTCCGACCCAGGTGTCCGCTCGGACAGCCAACTGGTCCTCATCGGTTTCGCGATCGAAGAACTTCGAAATGGGAAATCAGGAGTTGCCACCAAGGTGGTGTCCCAGATTGACCGGCTTCTGCAATCCAGTTCCGATCCTGATGCGGCGGCTTTGATGGTGATGGGGCAAGCGAGAGACGCGCTGATGCAGTTCGAGCATGTCGAAGAGGCGTCGCGCGTTCGAGCCATGATCTTGGAAGAGTTCGTTGAACCTGTCGAAGCGGGCGGCGTGGAATCGGAAGCGTTGGTGGGATTGGCGGACATGGCGAGACAGATTGCTGGTCCAAGTTTGCAGGTCAGCGAAGCGACGCGCCGTGTTCAGGAGTTGATGCAGCAATTCATCACGGAATCGAACGAGAGCGTTGCCGCGGCCGATTCAGATGTTTCTCCCGCCGATTGGAAAGAAGCGATTCGAACGCTTGCGGAGGAGCAGCCCGATCTGCTGACGGCCCAGTTCTTGGCGGGGGCAAGTTTGGAGGCCGAGACGGTCGGTCGTGAGGATTTGATGTCGGTGACCTATCAGGTGTTGGACGACCAATTCGCTTCGCTGCAAGACGATCGGGGGCGAGAGGCACGAGCTGCGATCCAGGCTCGGAACAATCGTGAAAAGATCATTGGCAAAACGTTTGATCCTGATTTGCCGAGCACGAAGGGCGATGAGCTGAGTTTGGAAAGCTATCGTGGCAAGGTGGTCCTGATGCCGTTTTGGTCTGCTGCGTTCCCGGACTCACTCATGGTGGTTGAGAACCTGCAGGAGATCGCTCGCCGGTACCCGGATCAGGTTGCGATTGTAGGGATGAATCTGGATGTTCAGTCGACAGACGTTCCGGCGTTTGAGTCTCGCAACAAAATCTCGTTCCCGAGTTTTCGAAGTGTTTCCGACCCGGAAGCGACTGTTGCCAACTCGATTGCTTATCGTTTTGGGGCGGTTTCGCTGTTATTCGTGGCGGTGATTGATCAAGAAGGCAAGGTGCACGCTCTCGAATTTTCTGGGCGAGATTTGACGCCAGTTGTCGAAAATCTTTTGCGTTGAATTAAGCTGGTCGTCTGGACGAAAGCCACGGGGCAATGAGAAATTATTCGTCCTTGTCGACTCGTTTCTGTCGGGTCGTCTTCGTCACTGTCTGCTAGGTTGCGATCATGCAATTCATCGAACTCACCGGCAAATCGTTGTTGGACGTCATCAACGAAGGCGAAATTGACATGGGCCAATTGCATGAGGCTGGCGTCAACGGCGATTCCATTTTGCGAATCAACAAGTTCGGCGAAATCGAACTGCGAGCCAAGCACGAATGGGTCTTGGTCGGCGGTCTGCTGGGTAATTTTGAAGACCGTTTGCGAAGGATCACGCAGCTCGATTGGCTGTGAGCGTCCATTCTTGACTCGACGAAAATCTTCATTCCAACGCCAACCGGTTCATCATTCGGTTTCTCTTCCCAGTTGTTCGCGAATTTTCTGCAATCGTTTGCTGAGTTCTGATTCAAAGCCTCGCTCGACGGGTTCGTAGTAACGGCGGTCGACGCCCAGGTAATCGAGCTCTGCCACGCCCTCTTCGGTGTTGTGCGCGGATTTGTATCCATCACCGTGGCCGAGTTCTTCGGCGCCGGAGTAGTGTCCACACCGAAGCATCTTGGGGACGGGGATGACTTGCCGGTCACGCACGTCGCGACGGGCGGCACTGATGGCGGTGGTCGCTGCGTTGCTCTTGGGTGCCAGGCTCAGGTACGCGACCGTTTGGCTGAGCGTGAGTTGCGCTTCGGGCAGCCCAATCATCTCGCACGCCTGCATGGCACTGACCGCGATCATCAAGGCTTGCGGGTCGGCATTGCCGATGTCTTCGCTGGCCAAGATCACCAATCGTCGGCAGAGGAAGCGGATGTCTTCGCCGCCTTCTAGCATCCGGGCGAGCCAATACAGGGACGCGTCTACGTCGCTGCCGCGGATGCTTTTGATCAGTGCGCTAGCCAGATCGTAGTGATCATCGCCGGTGGCATCGTAGCCTGCGATCCGACCGGTCATGGATTCGGCAACGTCTTCTCGGGAGATCGTCACCGATGGATCTTCGTGGCTGTGCACGGCCACTTCGAGTGCCGTGAGTGCTTTGCGAGCGTCCCCATCCGCGGCGGCAGCGAGGTACTCGGTCGCATCCTCGGCAATTTTGACATTCTGGTTTCCCAGTCCGCATTCGCGGTTGGTGATCGCTCGCTGAAGGAGGGTTCGCATGTCGTCGACGGAGACGGGTTCCAACCCAAACAGTTGGCTGCGACTGATGAGCGCTGCGTTGACGGCGAAGTACGGGTTGCTGGTCGTGGCACCGATCAGCGAGATGATGCCCGATTCGACGTCGGCTAGCAGAGCGTCTTGTTGAGACTTGTTGAAGCGATGGATCTCATCGATGAACAGTAGCGGTCTTGGATCACCCGCCGAGACGCGATCGCGTGCTTTGGCGAGCACCTCACGAACGTCTTTGACGCCGCTGCTGATTGCGTTGAGGGTGACCAGTTCGCTGTTCTGCTCGGACGCGATCAAGTGAGCGAGCGTGGTTTTTCCGGTGCCTGGCGGGCCGTGCAACAAGATCGAGCCGATGCGACCGCTGGCGATCAATCGCCGCAACAGTTTCCCTTCGCCTAGGATGTGTTGTTGGCCGACAAACTCCGATAGCTTCTTGGGGCGCATTCGCGCGGCCAAGGGTTGCGCAGCGAACAAGTGGTCAGCTTCTTGATCGGCAAACAGGTCCATGGTCGACATGACAATTCAAAGTGATGGGCGGGATGCCCGTTCGCGGAAGAGAACGAGAAGAGCAATGGTAGTAGCTGTGACCGCAGGAGTCGTGACGTTGGCAATTGTTGCACGAGTCGTCACGCTCGTCGACGATTGGGGGCGAGATTGGACGAACAATCATGCCAAGTGGGACGATTCCGCCACGGACCCGGAGATGCGCCCGATGCGTTTGCACCAACCCATCGCGGAGGTGCGTCAGGAATTGGAAACATGGGTGGAATCGGAACCGATTTGGCAATTGGAATCGATTGCAGACGACTCCGTAGACGCACCGGTCGCCGTTCAAACGCAGGCCATCCATTTGACTCGTCGAACCAAGTGGCTGCGGTTCGTCGACGATGTTCATGTGCAATTGACGGAAGAGGTTTCGTCTGCCGGGGAGGTCATCACTCGGGTCGACGCGGAAAGTCAATCCCGCGTTGGCAAAGGTGACTTGGGGCAGAACCCCCGCAATCTCAAGCATCTCCGCGAAGCGTTCTCAGCGGAGTGAGGGATTGGGCCGCCGCGGAACTCGCCAACGTAGCGGAACTCGCCAAGAGTTTCGGCGATTGGACGATTGGACGATTGGACGATTGGACGATTGGACGATTGGACGATTGGACGATT
>NZ_JBICHO010000463.1:0-19925 GCF_043100905.1 Rhodopirellula sp. JB055
TGCACCCGCACGTCTGGTACAACCACAGCGGCGATGAAGTCTTCAGCAACATCTTCATGGCCGCACCGCAAGGTGCTCGGATGCCGACCGAAACAGCCAAGGGAAAACGTGTCGACGGGAACCTTTACTACGCCCACGCTCCGGACATGAAGGCTCGTTATGCCGATTTTGGTTGGGATGTGAATTCGATTGTCGCGGATCCGAAATTCGTGGATCCCGAAACGGGAGACTTTCGGGTGGAAGCTGGTTCACCTGCGATGGCGATCGGTTTCAAAAACTTTCCGATGGACCAATTCGGAGTGAAAAAGCCTTCGTTGAAAAAGATTGCGGCGACGCCTGTGATTCCGGAACTGGATGTCAAGAGTTCGCTCAACAAACCGCGTTCGGACAGCGGGCGTGTGACGCGGCCTCAGCCGATCTATTGGTTGGGTGCGAGAGTGGCGGATCTGAAAGGGGCGGAGTTCTCGGCATACGGCGTTGCCAAGGAAGACGGCGGCGTGGCGTTGGCGGCCGTCGCGGCGTCCACCTTCGCCGCGGAGGCCGGTTTGCAAAACGGCGATCTTGTCCAAGCAATCAATGGGAAACCGGTGCGAACGGTTTCCGACTTGTTGGCGGAATATCAGCGAGCGAGCGGTTCGTCGTTGCAGCTCAAAGTGGTTCGAGAACAACGGATGATCGAGCTTTCGATCGAGAAAACGCCGATGGTCATCGTTGGAAACTTCGAGTCCGCTGCCGCTGCAGGAAAACTCAACGAGACACTCGGTTCGGATGCCAAAGTCGAAGCCAATGATTCCGTTCGCGATGCACCCGTTGGAACGCTCCTCGATGGCGAATTGGCGGACGGATACGGTCCCGTGTTCGCAAACGGAGTCCGCTCGGGGGCGTACCGAGTGGACCTGGGAACCGTCGCGGAAGTTTCCTCCATCGTCAGTTGGTCAACGAACTTGAACGCTGTGCGGGGCCCGCAAAAGCTGACCTTGTATGCGAGTGCGATGGACTCCGATCCCGGATGGAACGTCGAAGATCGGTCCAAGTTTGTTCCCCTGACCACGATTGACACCACCGGTCTGAAGCACGGCAAGTATTGCTCGGTCGAGTTGCGGTCACGCGAGGATCAATCGCTGGGCCGTTTTCGATGGATCGTTTGGAAGGTCCAACCTGTTACCCAGCGCGGTGAGAACACTGCCTTTCAAGAACTGCAAGTTCTGACGCGGTGAGCGCCGGCGTTCGCCACGATTGAAGTCCGATCAAACAACCTCCCTCCTTCCCGCCCCTACCTTCACCTCCCGCCCCTACTTTCACCTCCCTCCCCTCACCCTCGGTGAATCCTCATGTCTCGCTACCTGAAATTTCAGGCATTGGTCACGTGCGCCGTTGTTGGTGCGATCGGTTTCGCTGCTCCAGCGTTCTCGCAGGACCGTCCGAACAAGCCCAATGTGGTGTTGCTATTGACGGATGATCTCGGTTGGCAAGACGTCGGTTGCTACGATATTGACGAACCCTGCCCCTATGAGACGCCCAACATCGATCGGCTGAGTCAGCAGGGCGTCTTGTTTTGGCAAGCGTATTCGCCGGCACCAACTTGTGCCCCGTCGAGGGCTGCGATCCTGTCTGGCAAGCATCCTGCACGGACGCAGAAGACTCATGTGGTTGGAGGAGCACCTCCGTCGCCTTACACCAAGAAGACGCCGCTGATCTCGCCGTGGTACAGCGGCCGAATGAAGTTGAGCGAAGTCACAATCGCTGAGGCGCTTCGCGAAAACGGGTATCGGACGGGGCACGCGGGGAAATGGCATGTCGCGATCAATCATTTCGCGTTCCCACAACCAGAAGATCAAGGTTTCGATTTCACTCGGGCCGATCGAGGCGTGACCCGCTCCATGCGTCCCAACCGCTTGTCCGGATTCGCCAGCGATGCGGACGACGATCCCTACAAGCTGGATGAGGATGGATTCCCGTTTCATCAGAATGTGGCTGACGCGATGTCGTTCATCGACGAAGCCAAAACGGAACCCTTTTTTCTGTATCACGCAACGTACTTGGTGCACGCTCCGATTCACACGCGATCGGAACGCCTGCTGCGGAAGTACTGCGAAAAGATGAAGGTCCCTTTCCCGACTGATCCGAAGATCTGGGAACTCAAGGGCCAACGCAATCCGTTCTACGGCGCGATGGTCGAGATGCTGGATCACTATGTTGGCAAGGTGTTACGCTACCTTGAAACCACGGAAGATCCTCGCTGGCCCGGACACCGCTTGAGTGAAAACACATATGTGATCTTCACGTCGGACAACGGCGGGATGGAGCGTCATCCCGGCGAGATCATCACCGACAACTATCCGCTCGACAAAGGCAAAATCAACGCGAAGGAAGGCGGCGTCCGCGTCCCATTGATTATTCGCGGTCCAGGGATCGCACCAGGAACAGAATCCAATGCGATGGTCAACGGATTGGATTTCTATCCAACCATTTTGTCTTGGACCGGAACACCCAAACCGGCCGCGCAGCATCTCGATGGAGCAGACCTGTCGTCGTTGCTTGGTTCTGACCCGAATGATGCGTCCCTGATCGTTGGTCGCGACGGAAAGCCTCGTGATTCGATGTTCTGGCACTTCCCGCACTCGTCGATGCAGTCCACTCTTCGCGTCGGCGGCTACAAGCTGATTCGAAATTGGAACGATGTCTTGCAGGGCGGTGACAATCCGCTGGAGTTGTACCGCCTCTATGACGAGCGGAACCAACGCGTGGACATTGAGGAGGCCAGAAACTTGGTTGCTGACATGCCGAAGAAGGCAGCGGCGATGAACGAAGAGCTGCAACAGCGTCTCGATGAAACGGCCGCGAGCACGCCCTATCTGAACCCAAATTGTTTGCGTCGTTTGCCCAACAAAGACAAGGTTTGCGAGGTTTCCGATCACGGGCGAGACGGGAACATCGTGTGGGCGAAGTTTCAAACGAACGGGGCGAAGGTGGTGAAAGCCAATCTGATCTACACGGACAACGGAGGCGAACGATACGAGGAATGGTATCGACTGCCCGCGAAAATGGTGGGGGACCGTGTGGAGGTTGAACTGCCCAAAGAGGCGACGCACTACGTTTTCAACCTGATCGATGAAAATCATTTTCTGGTCAGTTACCCAACCATGAAATTCGCAAAGGAATCGTCGGAACCTTATTCGAAACGAGCGATCCCAAGATAGTTGGACAGCAACGACTGCCTCTCGGATCCGCTCTCATTCCCCAACCTTCCCACCAATCCAACCTCGGTCCTATGAAGTTCTCTCCTCGTCATCGATGTGCGCCGGTTCGCTGTGTGTTGTTGGCTTTCATGGTTGTTTTGTACGGCGCGGATCCTGCGTCGGCACAATTGGATGAGACGTTGCCGGCGCTCGTCGACGGACACGCTCCGGGAAATTTTGAGGAGATGTGGCGAGGCTTTGATCCGAAGAGCGAGCCGCTGAATGTGGAGGTGGTGAGAGAATGGGAAGAAAGCGGCGTCGATCTCAAGGTCGTTCGCTTTCGAATTGGTGTGTTGAAAGGACACGAAGCCAAACTGGCGGCGGTTTATGGGGCTCCCAAAGGTGCCACCAACCTGCCGGGGTTGGTTCAAATTCACGGCGGCGGTCAGTTTGCCGACCACAAGGCTTGCGTTGCCAATGCGAAACGAGGCTATGCGACGGTCTCGATCGCTTGGGCCGGTCGGATCTCAGCACCTGGCTATCGAGTTTCACGCGATGAAGTGAAGTTGTTCTGGGATCAGAAAACGGATGACCCCACCTACAGGCTGACCACGGATTGGGGCGTGGTGGATGGCTATCACGCTCCTTCACGCAATCCTGGGAATCAGTTCCCAAGTGCGAAGCCAGCGGAGTGGACGTTGGACGATGTGGAATCGCCACGCAACAGCGGTTGGTTCTTGTGCGCGATCGCTGCCCGTCGAGCGTTGACGTTTTTGGAATCGCAACCGGAAGTCGACGCAAACCGACTTGGCGTCTACGGGCACTCCATGGGCGGCAAACTGACAGTGCTGACCGCGGTGGATTCCCGGGTCAAAGCCGCCGCTCCATCGTGCGGCGGAATCAGTGATCGTTACAACGACAGCGAGCTGTTTCGAAAGACGCTGGGCGATGACGTCAGTCTGAGTGAGATCCAATGCCCGATCATGTTCCTCAGCCCCGCGAATGATTTTCATGGACGGATCGGTGATCTGCCCAGTGCGGTGAGTGAGATTCGAAGCAACGATTGGCGAGTGACTTGCTCGCCCTATCACAACCACCAAGACACGCCCGAGTATGAGGCGGCGACGTTGCTTTGGTTTGACCAGCATCTGAAGAACGCCTTTCAATTTCCGATGTCGCCGCAATTGACGATGGATTGGGACGGTTCCGATGGCGTTCCAAAGGCCAAGGTTCAGGTGGATGCGTCCCTGCCGATCGAGTCAGTCGATGTGTACTACACCCAAAACGGCAAACCCGGCGAAACTCCAGCCGATCGAGACGACGTCGTGCATCGATTCTGGCACCATGTTTCCGCCACCGAAGGTGATGACGGCTGGACCGCGAAAATGCCGATTTCCAGTGTGAGTCAACCGTTGTGGGTTTACGCCAACGTGACTTACCGGCTGCCTGAATCGGTGGAAGGTGTTGGATACTACTACCGAACCTATCGCACCGATGAAGTGAATCTGTCTTCGGTGGTTCAGATGTTTGACTCCGAACAGTTGCGTGCTTCCGGTGTCAAAGCGACCAAGCAGCACACCAAACTCATCGAAGATTTCGCGACCGGTTGGGAGCGGGAATGGTTAACCTATCGGCCGGAACAGTGGGCTCGAACGACGAACAAGCTCAGCACCGATCAGTACAAGGGTCCCGTCAATGCGAAGCTGGCTCTGGAGGTGCATTCAGATCAAACGAATGCGTTGGTGGTCATGGTCGATGAGCATGCGGCGACCGTCAAACTCGATGGCGGTGAGACTTGGCAAGCAATCGAGTTGACGCCCGGCGATTTTCAGAATGCTGCCGGAAAGTCGCTTGCCACTTGGGAAGGCATTCGTCAATTGAAACTGAGCGATGTCGAACGTCTCTCGAGTGGACGGGGCGAGTCGGCGCACTCACGAATCGTCGGCGGGCGTTGGGATGGCGAACCACCTCAATTTCGAAACTTGCGATGGACAACTCAAAAGGTCGACTCCGCCAATCCAAGATTGGACGTGTTTCCTGCGTCCACGGTTGGAGTCAACTCGCTTAACGGCGATACCAAATTTCGGACGCAGTATACGCCCAGCCCTAGTGTGTGGGACGACCGGATCGATGAAGCGGCCGTGTTCCAGGTGGAGATGCAGCATCAACAATCGCCCGCCGATTCGTTTCAATTGCGAATGGGCAAAGGCGGTCAGATCTATTCGCTGCGAGGCTCGTTCGGCGAGAGCTTGCCTCCTTCTTGGAGAAAACCGGGCGGCAAACTATCACCTTGGAACGACGAGGTTTGGCAGTTTGTTGCTGTGTGCACTCAGTTCAACGGCATCAAGACGCCGCGAGCAAACCAACGCCAGTCGAGACAACATTCATCACAAATCGAGGCGGTCAAGAACGAACTGGCGGAACTTGGGCTGAGTGACACTTTCTTCGTTCACAACTCGGGTGCGTACATTCCTAACTCGTCGGAGCTGAAGTCACTGTATTGCCCGCTGCTGGCCTACGAGATCGACGAAGACGCTCGTGCCATTCGAATGTTGAATTGGGGGTTGGTTCCTCAGATCCGAAGCGTGCATCGATCGCCGTTGCTGTACTACACGCAGATTCGCGATGCGGGCGATGGCGTGATCGAGATGACTTGGGTGGTGCACAATTTCAGCCAACGAGAGGACGTCGTTTTTGATCACCTCAATGCACCTTGGGGCGGCACACGGATCAGCAGTTTGCCGCTTCGTTACGTGGCTTCTCCGGAGGGCGAATTGCTTGAGCGAGAAGGCTTCTTGAGCGAACACGGCACGGTCAACGTTCGCGAGACGGCGGGGTGGAATCTGTCGTGTCAATCCGATGCGGACGACAGCCCAAGTTTGGCGTTGGTGTACGGTCGCGACAAACATTTGGAACGCGAGTTGAAACGCAAGGCCAACGGCGAAGCTTATTGCCAATTCAAACACTCTCTGTATCGCGATTGGCGTGCGAGCCATCCGCTCTACAACAACGAATGGAAAGATTGGGCGACTCGGCCGGAAAATAGTTTTCGTAACTACGACGTTTGCGAGATCATCCCAAAGCTTCGCATCGTTCCGGGATCGACGATTTGGTTTCGCAGTTACCTGGTCGTTGGTGAAAAAGCGGCGACCATGAAGCGGGCTGAATCGTTGGTGGACCACGTCGATTACGGCCTGTTGGACTTCCGTGCGGACCAGTGCCCGATGACGACGGTTGTTTGTGGCGACGTGTCGATGCAGTTGTTTGCGAAGCCGGTTTCCGGATCCTTGCCGGTGTTTGAAATCGAACATGCCGAAACGGAGCAAAACGTTTTGACCACCGATCCTTATTACTTTGTCGAAAGCCAACCGCTGGATTTGGAATTGCCAAGCGATCACCCGCAGCGAGACTATTTCGCTAGCGTTCGCGGCTACTTTCTCGATCGCAACCACAGCCAGTGGAAACGTTTGGTGGGATATGCCCTGGTCGAACCTCCTGCCGAAGGCGCCTCCAATGCGAACGGGACCTGGACGCGTTTGTCCAGCGTGCTGAATTCGCAAGTGGTGAAGGAGGACAACAAGTATCATCAAGATGTCTGGGTTCAGTGCGGTGACACAGAATCCAAGGAAGAAGCGAGGGCAACGGAATGAACGGCGTGCATCGTTTGCTTCCTTATCCGAATTCAAGGTTTGTTTCAAAAGTCATTTCCATGCAGCGTCCTTTGTATGCATCCCGTTTGTTGATTGTTTTTGCCGTTTTGTTCGGCGGTGGTCACTTCGACGCGTCGGGTGCGGGAACGGCGAGCCAGGTCGAAACGAGGGGATCTGTTCAGGTGGACGAGTCGTCGCCTGTGGTGCTCGGTTATGGCGTTGGAACATTTCGTGTCGGCGAGTCGCTCGCGAAAGACAACTTTCAATCCCTCGATGACTGGGTGGTGCAGATCGAAGACCGCCAAGGGTTCCCCGAGGCATCCGTTCGAGCAAACGACGGGACGTTGGATTGTTTGGTTCCCGGGCGTGGATGCACGGTTTGGTACCGGGACAAATTGCCAACGCGAATTGCGATCACGTATGACGTGGTTTGCCCTACCCATGAACCCGCGATTCGCGGTGTGGAACCGCGGGATTTGAATCAGTTTTGGATGGCGACCGATCCAGCGGATCCTGAGAAGGGATTGTTTGATGAATCTCGCTATTCGGGGAAGTTCACGGACTACGACAAAATGCATGGCTACTACGCCAGCAGTGGAGGACGCAAGAACACGACGACTCGCATGCGCCGCTACCCCCGGTCAAAGAATGGCAAGCCGGTTCCGCATGTGGCTTTGAATGAACAAGACAACCACCCTGGCTATCTGATCCAACCCAATCGCAAGATGACCGTGCAGTTGGTGGCATTCGACGACGTGGTTCAGTACATCCTGGATGGAAAACTGGTCTATCAATTCCGGCAAGGCGACTCCGTCGAATTGGAAGACCGAGATGCCGCTGGCAAGATCGTTCAACGGATGACGCAACTGGGGCCTGAGGGCGGCGTTGCTTATCGCGAAGGATTCTTCGGGTTCCGTATGGTCGCCACCCACCATGTCTATTCCAATTTTCGCGTGCACGAGTTGCTGCCGATCGAATCGGAAGAGACCTCTGCCGGCCGACCTGTCGTTCGAGTCGATTCCATTGAAGGGCTTCGGCGAGCTGCGAAGGAGAGTGGACAGCAGATTGTGATGACCCCCGGTGAGTACTTCATTGCGGATCGCAAAGGACTGAGGTTTTCCGGTTCCGACAACGACGTCGAGCTGACTGGTGTCAAACTGAATGTGCCGATTGTGGTTGCATCGGGGCGTAATCTCTTTCGTTTGTCTGGGGATGGGATCACCATTCGTGGCGGTTTCGTGGAGGACACCTATCCCGATGGCTCAACGGAAGTCACCGACTTTGGAAGCTACAACCAAGGTCGCAAGTATGGCGGCATGAATGAGATGGTGATCCCCGGTGACAACAATCGTGTGATCGGGATGAAGATGATTGTTCGTGGGTCGTATCCGTACGGGTATGGCAATATGTACGGGATCGGTGCGGGCAGTGTGCTCGGCTTGCGAAAGCATTGCGGTATCCAAATCACCGGCGACAATGTGGTGATCGACGGGTGCCAAATCAAAATGGAAGCCTTCGGCCACGCCATTTATGTGCAGGGCGGCAACCGAACAACAGTGAGAAACACGATCGTCGAAGGAATGTTGCGGCCCAGCAACGATTGTTACGAGGAACGCAATGAACGTGATCTGGCCAAGCGATTTGATTATCAATTGCAATGGCCTGAAGACGTTCGTGGGCTGCCGATTCCTCGCGACCACATGATCAACTGCACCGAAGACGGCATCCGCGCTTACAAAGGGGCTGGCGAGATGGTCGTGGACAATTGCGTGGTGAAAAAGGCACGTGGTGGAATCAAACTGTACATGGCTAAAAAGGCGACGGTCACCAATTGCCAAGTGTTCGATTGCGTCGTGCAAGGGTTTTCGTTGCCCCATCGAGGTGTGATTGAGAATTGCCGTGGCAACGCGGCGTACGGGCCTTTGTTGTACGTGCACTCCGATTCTCACTCGGGGCAACAAATTGATCTGGAAGTGCTGCCCGCTCCTCATTCACTCGGCGATCACCCTTTGGCGGCGTTGAAAGGCAAGGGGCATGACATCCGACTGTGGCAACGCTCGCCTGCGGAAGAAACGCTGCGTCCGATCATCGTTGGCTACGCTTTGAGGTTTGATTTTTTGAGCGTTGACTTCCCGGATGTGCCAAAGGGGCATGAGGCTCTTTTTGAAAAACATGCACCGAAGACTTATCGAGCCTCTGACATCACGCTCACGAACGAAACACAGCACCCGATTGTGCTGGCGGAATTGTCGAGCGGCAATCACGTCAGCAGCCTTGGTCCCGTGACGGATCTTGGTATCGACAATGAGCTGAAAACAATCACCCATACCGACAACGCAAAGGACACACCATGAAATCAAGACGATCGTTGAGCACCTTTTTGACCGCATTGCTGCTTGGCATGGTCTGTAGTCCGAATCTCGCAATGTCCGATGAGACCTGGCGGATTGAAACGCAGGAAGAATGGACGTCGGGCTTGGAAGCGAGTTCTGAACTCGAGCTGAAGGATGGGCAAGTTGCTCCGACGGCCAAGCTCGCGACTTTGAAGAGTGAGCTGAAAACGTTTCCGACGAAGCGGTCGGCGAAGTCAATTGTTGTGACTCAGGCGGCTGATTGGTTGAACTGGGAACCAGCGGGAAACCTTGGACCAGTCAACCTGGGTGACGCGCCGGTCATGTTGAGTCTCGGACCGGACAATTACTGGATGTTTGGTCGATATGGAAACGGCCGAAACCGGAAAGACCGATCCAAACAGTCTCCGTTTCGGCCGGAGCCCGCCACGTTAGACGGATTTGAGATGCCGCTGATGACGACTCCGTTTGCCAATCAATACGACGCACCCGGTGGACTGAAGAAACGCCTCGGTGGCTATCACGCTTGGCTGAGTCGTGACATGGTCAACTGGGTGCACCATGGCCCCATCACTGAAAACTTCGCCAAGTGGATGACCACCGCGGAATTCGCGGACGGCAAGGCATACTTCTACTATGACTTTCCCAACGACCAGGACCCGCATGTGTACGTGGACGGCGATCTGTTCGACGGCGTGCCAGGCGAGAACAAGGGCATGGCCTACGACGACCCAACGCATGGATCGGACTGTGCGATCATTCGTGGCTTGGACGGCCAATTTCATTTGATCCTCGAAGATTGGAGTCCCATCAACGCGCAGACGCACGCTTGGGATTCGCCCTTGGCTGTGCACGCGGTCAGTCCCGACGGTGTGCAGGACTTCAAAGCGTTGTCGCCGCCGATTGACGAACGCACCAAGCCCACCGGTAAGATTGGAACGTACAAACACCCGCACTGGTTGAAGGAAAACCCCGAGCGATTCAAAACCAACGTCGCGAAGTACGAAATTCACAAGCCAGAACAAAACGCCTATGGGGACTGGGCAGCGATCTCGATCGGCGGCCAGTACTACTTGTTCTGCGACTACGATCCGGCAGACAGCAAGTCGATGAGCGTCGGTTGGTTCACTTCCAAGAGCATCGATGAGCCGTTCACTTGGTGCGGCAACATTGGCAAGGGACATCCCGATCCAGACATTATGTTTGCCGAAGGCAAGTTTTATCTCGCGACGCAGCAAGCGATGGATTTTGTCAGCGATGGGCCTTGGGTGGACGGAGTGCAAATTCGAGTCGGCGTGGATGTCGATCAAGATCAGTCGATTGATCAGTGGACCGAGTGGACCACCATCAAGGAAAGCTACGACCACGTGCCAGGCTTTGCCAAGCAAGTCTCGCGAACACCGGCTGAGTTGGACTTGTCTGGGTTGCCCGAAGGGTTTGGTTACCAGTTTGAAATTAAACTGGAAGACACCACCGACAACGAATCAAAGCCGGTGTTGGAATCGGTGGAGTTGATGTTCGACTGACTTTGGGCTGGTTCGGCTTGTCACCGTTCGACCTCCCCTCGCTTCGCTCGACCCTCCTGCCAGGAGGGTGAAACGGGGATGAGTTCGGACGTGGGAGCCCGATTCGCGTTAGAATGTCACCATTCATTCCTCACTTCAACGGCGAAGCCGTCTTCACCCTCCCCCCGGGAGGGTCGAGCGAAGTGAGGGGAGGGAACGCGCACAGAACCATCGCAAAATGTCACACGACCACGCACGCGATCACCGGAAAAAAAGCACTCGATCCGAAGGCTTGCTTTGGTCCATTCTTCGCGGCCGGCAACTTTGCGGTCTCAAGTTTCGACGCGAACATTCCATTGCACCTTGGATCGTTGACTTCGCTTGTCTGGCAAAGTCACTTGTTGTCGAGATCGATGGTGGATACCACGATCTAACCATCGAACATGACTTGCGTCGACAGCGTGACTTGGAATCACGCGGATGGATGGTCGTGCGATTTACAGATGAAGAAGTCGAAGAGGATGCGGAAGCTGTTGCACGTGCCATCGTTGCAGCGATGGGAATGGAGTACTCGTATCAGCCAAGAATGAGAACGGGCAGCGGTGCGAGAAACGTTCGAGCAAAGAAGCCCAAGCCGAAGTGACGTTCGATTGAGAGCGTCGCTGGAAGGTTGGCTGAGTGGTTGATAGGAAGCAGGTGGCGAAGCATCCGGTGGTTTGGGGTGGAGGTTGGTTTGGCTAGTCACCGTTCGACCTCCCCTCGCTTCGCTCGACCCTCCTGCCAGGAGGGTGAAATGGGGATGAGTTCGGACGCCTGAGCCCGATTCGCGTTAGAATCTCACCATTCATTCCTCACTTCAACGGCGAAGCCGTCTTCACCCTCCCTCTGGGAGGGTCGAGCGAAGCGAGGGGAGGGAACGCGCACTGAACCAGCGCAAAATGCCCCAAGACCAGGCACGGGAGTTCCAAATGCAATTCCATGTTCGACACGATATGAAGGTACCAATCGCGATGAGGTGTTTGCTTCTGAGTTCGGCTGGCTTGATCGCGGCCGTGCTGACGGGGTGGTTCTGGAGTTTCGAAGCCGCCGCCAAGGAACCCCCGATCAGCTTCCCGTTTTGGAACGAACCAACTGCGAATCAAAACCTCGCGGCGTTGGATCGGACGTCATTGAATTGGGATGCAAGGATCCGCTTGTGATTCATTGTTCCGCACGGATGATGTTGGAACGCGAACCCTCGGCAGCAACCACCGGCAAAGCGATTCAGATGATCGAAGAAGCCTACCCGCTGTTGGTGATTCGTGGCTATCCGGCCAACCGCTATTCCGAAGCCGTGCTCACCTACCGAAACCTGAACATCCGTCGTCCCGCCGCGACGAACTGATGGTGCGAGTCAAATTACCCGCGGTACGAAGTTGCTGGCTTGCTGTGCGAAGCGTTTGGCGGCTGGCTGGCGGAATGTGCTTGGGCATGGTTGGAGAGAGGATGAATATGATGAAACGACTTCGTGTTCGCTTCAGCAAGTTGGCGTTTGGTTTGCGAATCGGATCTGCCGTCGCAATCCTTGGATGCTTTTTAGGGGGTGGTTCGAAGGTTTCAGCAGAGACCGATGGCGGTATCCAGGCGCCGCATATCGTGCACATCATTGCAGATGACTTGGGGTGGAATGATGTTGGTTTTCATGGCAGTGACATTCGCACGCCCAACATCGATCGGCTGGCTCGTGAGTCAGTGGTGCTCGATCGGTTTTATGTGACTCCCATTTGCTCGCCGACTCGGGCGGGAGTGCTGACCGGTTTGTACCCGTTTCGTTTTGGCATTTGGGGCGGCGTGGTCTCGCCAACCAAGAAGCACGGGCTGCCATCGGAGCTTGATACGACACCAGAGCATTTGTCGGGGCTGGGCTACGATCATCGGGCGATGTTTGGCAAGTGGCACTTGGGACTGGCGTCGACTTTGTTTCATCCGCTTCGCCACGGGATGACCGAGTTCTATGGGCATTACAACGGTGCGATCGACTACTTCAGTCGAGAGCGTTTCGGCCAGTTGGATTGGCATCGCGATTTTGACAGCGTGCACGAGAAGGGATACTCGACTGAATTGGTCGGTAACGCCGTTGTTGATTTCATTGATCGCAACGCGGACGCAGGTCCGCTTTATGCTTACGTGGCATTCAATGCTCCGCATTCACCGCTACAAGCCTTGCGGTCGGATTTGGACGATTACGGATTTGATCCCGCCGGGAAGCTGGCACCGAACACGGATCGCAAAATTGCCAAACGCGAAAAGGCGTTGGACTATGGCGAACGAGGCAAGGGCAATTCGATTCGTCAAACGTTCGCGGCGATGACGACTGCGATGGATCGACAGATCGGTCGAATCTTGGACGCGATCGATCGGAACGGGATGCGAGAAAACACGTTGGTCGTTTTCCACAGTGACAACGGAGCCGACCCCAAACATGGCGGCAGCAATGAACCTTTGCGTGGGAACAAGTTCACGACTTGGGAAGGCGGCGTGCGTGTTGTGGCGATGATGCGTTGGCCTCGTGAATTTCCGGCGGGAGTCACCTATGAATCCGTGGCCAGCTATGTCGATTTGTTGCCGACCATGGTTGCTGCCGCGGGTGGACACCCGCCTCAGCAGACCGACGGCGTGAATCTGTTGCCGTTCTTGTCAGGAAAAGCTGCCCCGCCGGAGCGAACTATTCTGCTCGATGAGGAAACGGTGGTCTCGGACCTGTGGAAGCTGAAAGCGGGCGAGCTGTTTGATTTGAAGAACGACCCGAATGAAACCACTCCGGTGGAACAGGCTGAAAAGAACGAGCGAAGTCGGCTGGATCGGGCGATGCAGCGATACCCCTCGCTGGTCGGTCCCGCCGTGGAATCTCGGTTGCCCGCTGCTGAAGTCTGGCCGCCTCGAGAGTGGAAACTGCCGGAGGAAAAGCCGACGTCTCGTTGAAATCGCAAGCTCGCAACGGTGACGGAAGTCCCGTTCGGGATAACTTGCGGTGAAGCACAGACGAAATCGCTGGTGAGATCGCCCCGCGATTTGACTGGTGAATTTCAAACGGTGACACTGGGGGCAGGCGGGAAGACATCTCCGCCGCTTTGGCGACGTGAATATGAGCCACGAGTCTTTTTTACAACTTGAAGAACAACATGAACCAAGCCGTCTCAATGCCCTCTCGAATTTTGGTCCGTTGGACCTTGCTGCTCGCCTGCGTTGCGGGCGTATTCAACTTGTTTTCAACCACGGTCTCCGCCGATGTGTCACGCCCCAACATTGTGTTGATCGTTGCCGATGACTTGGGCTACGGCGAACTGGGGTGCTATGGGCAAACCAAGATTCGGACGCCACGGTTGGATCAGTTGGCCGCGGAAGGGATCAAGCTGACGAACTTCTATTCTGGCAACGCGGTGTGCGCGCCGAGTCGTTGTTGTTTGATGACGGGGAAACATCCCGGTCACGCCTATGTTCGCAACAACGGTGATCCCAAGATCGACCCGGCGGTTCGAGAGGAACTGAAGCTTGAATTTCCTGGGCAGTACCCGCTTCCCGTGGACGAAGTCACAATCGCAGAATACTTGAAGTCGGTGGGCTATCGAACGGGCGCGTTCGGCAAATGGGGACTGGGGCACTTTGGAACCACGGGCGATCCCAACGAGCAAGGCTTTGATCTGTTCTACGGTTTCAATTGCCAACGCCACGCTCACAATCACTACCCTAAATTTTTGTGGCGCAACCGCGTCAAAGAGGTTCAACCTGGCAACGATCGCACCTTGCACGGAGAGACGTATTCACAGGATCAGTTTGTCAACGAAGCGTGTGAGTTCATTCGTCAAAGCGTCGCGGAAGACAAAAGCCAACCGTTCTTCGCTTACCTTCCGTTTGCGGTGCCACACCTTTCAATTCAAGTTCCGGAGGAAGAAGTCGATGCATACGAAGGTGTGATCGAAGAGGCCGACTATGAACATCACGGTTATCTGAAACACCCTCGACCCCGTGCGGGCTATGCCGCGATGGTCACTCGCATGGACGAAGGCGTGGGCCAAATTGTGGACCTGATTGATTCGATGGGATTGGGCGAAAACACGTTGATCCTGTTCACCTCGGACAACGGGCCCACTTATGACCGCTTGGGCGGATCGGACAGCGACTACTTTGATTCCGCGTCGGGCATGAAGGGGTTGAAGGGGCAACTCGATGAAGGCGGGATTCGGGTGCCCATGATCGCTCGTCAAACCGGTGTAGTGCCGGCGGGGCGAACTTCAGATTGGATTGGCGCGTGGTGGGATTTCTTGCCGACGATCACCGCTGCCGCGGGTGTCGACGTGGATGCGAGCAAGACGGATGGCATTTCGTTTCTGCCATTGCTTCATGGTGACGATGACGCGCAGCAGGACCACGAATTTCTGTATTGGGAATTTCCTGGTTACAGCGGGCAGCAAGCGGTGCGAATGGGCAAGTGGAAAGCAATCCGCAAAGACCTTTCCAAGCGACTGAAGAAAGGGCAAACCGAACCTCCTGCGTTTGCTCTGTATGACTTGTCGAAGGACTTGGCCGAGTCAAACGACGTGAGCGCATCGCATCCCGATGTGATGGCCAAAATCGAAACGATCGCGAAACAGCAGCACGTTCCTAGCGAACAATTCCCCCTCAGAGCGCTCGATTGATGCGAAACCTGTTGGTAGAGATCCGAGAACACTTGAAAGATCATCCGTGGTTGATCTCGATGATTTTTCACACCGCCGCGTTGCTGGTGATGGGGCTCTGGGTCTTTCCCGATTGGATGGATCGCGAAGGTCAATTGATCACCGCAAGTTTCGCAGATTTGGGTGAACAGGACGCGGCATTCTCTCTGATGCCGATTGCGTCGCTCGAAATGCCGGACTTGGGTGATTCAGAATTTGAAGAGGAGCCGGTTGATACATCCTCCACGCCAGAGTTAACCGATGTGGAGTTGCCCGAGTTGATGCCTTCGGTGGAAGGGATCGAGGCATCCACCTTGGAGCAGCTTCAGCCGACGCCAGAGACTCGATTGGCATCACTTCGGACGTTGATGACGGAAGTTGGTGGTGATGCGATCACGGAACGCAGCGAGTCCACGGCAGAACAGGTCGGCGCGGCCGATGGAATCGAGTCAGCAACTCAGGCAGTTGAAAACGCGATTCGCGGCGAGTTGAAGCAGGGAGACACCTTGGTGGTGTGGTTGCTCGACGCATCCATCAGTTTGCAACTCAATCGAGACCGGATGGCTCGGCGGATTCGTGAGTTTTACGATGAGATCGGGGCGTTGAGTCGTCCTGCGACGTCAGAGAGTGTTGAGCGGCATCGATTGTTCAGCAGCGTGGTCGCCTTCGGCAAGGGGATCCAAGAGGTTTCGCGTCCGTCGTTGGTTGGTGTGAATGCGATTGATGCGATGACTCGGGTGCCCATCGATAAGAGCGGCGTGGAAAACACGATGGCCGCGGTCGACGGCGTGTTGGATCACTATCGATACAAACAACGGCGCAAAGAGCGTTTGATGGTGGTGTTGCTGACGGATGAATCGGGCGACGACGTGCAGAAGCTCGAGTACACCATCGCCAATTGCCGCGAAGCAAAAGCCGTAATTCATGTTTTGGGGCCCACCGCAGTGATGGGGATGCAAAAGGGATTGCAGCGTTGGACTGCGCCCGATGCGAGTGGAGGCGCCGAATACTATTTGACGGTGGACCGAGGCCCTGAATCGGCGGTGCCCCAACGGATTTTCTTGCCGTATTGGCATGAAGCGGATGTGCCACTGAAGAACGTGAAGATGCAACCGGTCTCCGCCATGCCATGGTACGGCAGCGCGTATCGTGAACGGGTGCTGTCGGGATTTGGGCCGTACGCATTGACTCGGTTGGCATTGCAAACCGGCGGCACATTCACGCTTTATGACGATGGTGTGTCGGATCAGTACGACGTTGAAAAGTTGCGTCAGTACATGCCGAGTTATCGCTCGGTGACGGATGTGCGATTCTCGGCACAGAACAGTCCACTTCGAACGTTCGTGGTGCAAGCCGCCGACTGGACGATGCAGGAAAAGGAAAAGCTCGCAGCGCCTCGGATGTTGTTCATGGGGAAACGTTCCCCCATCAATCCGGCTCAGTTCACCGCGATGTATGTCACACCGGCTGAGTTTCGGTCTCGGTTCAGCGTTGCGATCAAACGCGAACGTGCTCGCAGCAAAGACGCTTTGAAGGCGTTGGATCAATTGTTGGATGAATCACAAACGGGCGATTGGCGAGCCATGTTGAAGGGCGAAACGTCAGTCCGTTGGCGGGCGGCGTTTAGCTTGGCTCTCGGAAGATCGCTGGCGTCGATGGCTCGGTACCACGAGTACATCGCGGCTTGTGATCTCGCGAAAGATGCGATTCAGTCCGACACCAACATGTTGAATCTCATGCCCTCACCGCGGATGAACACGTCGCCAGGGGCATCGCTCGCGGAACTCGCCACGCAGGTGCTGAGCGAATGTGCCAGCGAGCACCGAGGAACACCCTGGGCGGAACTAGCCAATTGGGAATTGGAAAAGCCGTTTGGGATTGAAATCCAAGCGAGATCATTCCCGCGTCCGACTCCTCGAGTGGGCGTCCCACGCATGCCCATGAGTCGGTCCGGTGGTGGATCCAGGATCACTGTCCCATCGCTTTGAATCGCGACAGCGTGGGGGCGATGACGAACGTGTGCGGTGGCGAGAATGATTGGCTTGGAACGGTCGTTTGCGACATGCTCAGGTTGGATCAGCTTCAGTCGCCCGCGAATTGCGGAAATCGCGATCTTTGTCCCGAGAGAGATCACCCAATCGCGGAAGCCGTTTCTATGCTGGTGGACCTTGGTTGGTTCCCCACATCATCCCACGTCCCCCTAGTAAAAAGAATGAAGTCAACTCGGATTGGTTGCCTCTTGGTGTTCTTGGTCGGCCTGTGTGCTTGCCCCGGTTTCGTTTTCGCTCAATCAGAATCTCAACCGCCCTACGATGGCAGTTGGGAGTCGCTGCAGAAGATGCCGATCCCGAAGTGGTTTGATGATGGCAAGATTGGCATCTTCATTCACTGGGGCCCATACAGTGTGATGGGGCATCGCAAGAATGACCGTGGGTACGCGGAACACCTGCCGAAGCTTTTGTACTCGGAACCGAAGTCGTACAACCCATTCCTGCAAGAGCGTTTTGGTGCGACGCCGCCCGAGTTTGGGTACAAGGATGTGGTGCCGTTTTTTCAAGCTGAGAAATGGTCGCCGCAAGAGTGGGCGGAACTGTTTCGAGAGGTCGGTGCGAACTATGTCGTGATGACCGCGGAACACCATGATGGATGGGCCAATTGGGATTCCGACCTGACTCCATGGAACGCGGTCGACAAGGGACCGCACCGAGACTTGGTGGGTGACCTGGGTGCGGCGCTGAAGGAAGCCGGATTGAAGTATGCGCCGTCATACCATCGTGAACGCCATCCCGGATTTTTTGCCAAGCAACTGTACGCGGTCAATAGTCGTCCCCGCGACGTGATTGTGCGTGAGATGGAGGCGGTGCCTGAATCGCGTCTGCTGTATGGGCCTGAGTTCAGTTATTCGAAAGCTTTTGTCGATGACTACGTCGCACGTTGGAAAGAGATTCAAACGAAGTACAAGCCGGACTTTTTGTGGGTGGACGACATCCCGATTTGGACGCGGGATGGCAACGACATTCGCAAAGGGAAACTGCGTCCCGAGATCCAGTACTTTTACGATCAATGCCGGGGCATGATCACCGACTTCATGAACGATGCCGCGGCGGATGGTCGTGAAGTTTACGTCAACAACAAGGGCGGCAATCGAAACTGGCCCGCCGGCGTTGGGTGTTTGGAAAAGGACAACCTGAAACTGAAAATGGTGGGGCCGAAGTGGCAAAGTTGCACGACGTTCGGTTCATCGTTTGGCTACTTGGCAGCGGAGGAATCTCCGGACTACAAGTGGAAGAAGACCGATGCCGAAGTGATTCACGAACTGGTTGAAGTGGTCAGTCGCAACGGGAATTTCTTGATCAACATCGGCCCGCGTGCAGACGGCACGATCCCCGAATGGCAAGTCCAAAAACTGCGGGCGATGGGACGTTGGCTGAAGATCAACGCCGACGCTGTTTACGGCAGTCGCTATTGGAAAACGAGCGACCAAACCAACGAACACCTCGCCTTCACGACCAATGGCAACACCTTGTTTGCGATCAAGATGTCGATGCCGAGCGAACCGTTCGTGATTGAAGCCACCAAAGGCTGGACACCGAAAAATGTCCACTCCGTCCGATTGCTTGGTTCGGGAGCGTCGGTCAATTGGCGTGTGACCGACGCGGGGTTGCAGATCGATCCGCCAAAGGAATTAGGCACCAGTAAGCACGCGTGGACGTTTGCGATCGAAACCGATCAGCCGCAGCATCATCCCAATGTGATCGAGCGGGATGAGGACAAGGCGTTGCAAGGCACGCGCGCCGTTGATCTCGAAGGACGGGTCGGCGATTGAGATCGGTGTGGTGGCGTTCTTTGCGGAAGGCGTGATTTCCGTCGTGGATTTGTGCTGTCCCTTTGGAACGTACGATGGAATTCCAAGTCCATCGGTCATCTCGCAATTCCAATGCGATGCGTGAACGAGGGACCCCATCGAATTGGATCCCTGACGAACCCGCTCTCAAGCGGCGTTCCGAGGGCGGTCCCTCGCTGACGCGTTTTGAAGTTGCGCTCTTTCTTCTAGTGGCTGACGGCCTACGTTCAACATAGCCAGGGGCATCGCCCCTGGAGCAGAAAACCACGGCCCCATTTTGGCCAACGGCCAAATTCAAATAACAACTTGCGGGTTGATGTTGGCCGTTGGCCAACCCATCTTCATTCATTCTCAATCCCAGGGGCGATGCCCCTGGCTACGATGATGAAGGCCGTTGGCCAATCAAACCGATTGCAAAAAGCGCGACTTCAAAACGCGTAAGCAAGGCTACAACCACAACACACCACACGCGTACGGCTCCCGTCACAACCCGCCGCGTAAGCAAGGCCACCCAGCATCTCCTCTTCCTTCCGATCCAACTTAAAACTCTTCCAGAACGCTCAAACATAACCAGAGGCAACGCCTCCACATCAGCCACCAAGACTGTCTCGCGTCCGTGAACAAGCTAGGCGGGAAACTCGCGGAAACCACCGCTCAAAGCGTGCGTTTTTGTTCACCGGATGCAAAAATGCTTGCAATCCG
>NZ_JBICHO010000464.1:0-19935 GCF_043100905.1 Rhodopirellula sp. JB055
AGCAGTTCTAGGAATAGCCGATCCAACTGCCTTGCCGGGCCTCGCAGCAACAGAATTTGATACCGCGTGTCGTCATCCAGAGTGACTGATTCACGAGTTGCTTCGATCAAACGTTCGTTAACCAGTTGCTTGCTCGACGCGGCCAGACCGGCCGTTGTCATCGCTTTGCGAACGGGGTCACTGTCCAACGCGAATGGGTTGCGAGTTCCCGGGTCGCGGGCTTCTGGTTTGAGCTGAACGTCGTAGATCAATACGGCACCCGCCAACGATTGAACTTCGTTGCTGTTCCCAGCCGCGACGGTTGCGGACATGTCCACGGAGGCCGCGTTGATTTCGGAATCCGCGTTGACGTCGGGAACCGGAGGCGTGTCCGTCGCGGAAGCGATGGAACTCAATTCAGGTTGCGGCGAAACGCTGGACGTGTCGACCCCATCGGCCATCGCGGCGGTTGGATCCATCGATGGAACTGCCGCGGATGATGAGTCTTCACGATCGACCTTTGACAGATCGTTGGCGGCGATGGATTCGATGTTGGGTGTCGCTTGGGAATCCAATTCAGCAATCGGATTGGAGTCCGAGTTGGCCGGATCGGCTTGCGCGATCGCGGTGGATGGGTCCACGAACGAGTTGCCAGGATTTGGATCATTCCCGCGGTTTTGCAGTGTCGCGACAAACAACCCTGCCGCGGCCAGACCAGCGACGACGCCCACCCAAGTTCGGCGGGTGTGGCGACTGGATGAAGGAGTCACTGTTTCGAGCGGGGTCGAAACCGGCAGTTTTCGCAGTGGATGATCGGACGACAAGTTTTCGTCCATCGCACGTTGTTGGGCCGCGGCGACAACGCGAGACGCAAAATCGGCGGGCAACCGCGAAGTGGTGCTTGTGTTTTGGTGCAGCGATCGCAACATTTGACGATCCAATTCCGCATCGGCCAGTCGCTGGGCCAAGTCGGCGTCCATGCGCAACTGCTCGGCGAGCCATTGCGATTGATCATCGCTCAAACGACCATCCAAATGGTCGCTGATCAGTTGATCGATCTGTTCAGGTGTGAAAGACATGATGCTGTTCTTTTGCAGCGAAAGCGAGGTTTGAAACGTTTTCGAACCAACGCGACGCGTCCATGCGTAGGGTTACAGTGTCGACGAGCCCGCCGCCAGGGCGGTGAATCGGGTTGTCAAGGTGTCAGATGACGGATGAACTCAGAAAGTTCCCAAATTAACTGCAATTCAATCCGTCTGGGGTATCCACCATCGACCGCGAGACCATTTTAGGGGCCAATCGAAAGGCTTATCAGCGGATGACGGCCGCTGGATCGCCGCTGTGCCAGATCGTTTCTGACGAGGAATTGGCGAACCCGCTGCAAACCGTTGACGCTGCTGGGTGGCTGGGCGGCAATATTTCCGGGCAAAAAGTTTTGTGCCTGGCGGCGGGCGGTGGCAGGCAGAGTTGTCTTTATGCCGCCGCAGGTGCTCATGTGACGGTCGTGGATCTGTCACCAGCGATGCTGGAGCAGGATCGAATCGCCGCTCGGCAGCGGGGGCATCAGGTCGAGCTGATCGAGGGTTCGATGGATGATTTGTCGATGTTGTCGGCAGGGCACTTTGACATTGTCATTCACCCGGTCAGCACGTGTTATGTGCCTTCGATCACAGCGGTTTACGCTCAAGTTGCCAGGGTGATTCGTGGCGGTGGCGTCTACATCAGTCAACACAAATCCCCCTTCAGCTTGCAAACATCGACCCAGCCACGAGCGGCGGTGGATGGTTCCCCTCGATACACGGTCGATCATGCGTATTACCGCAATGGCTCGTCATCCCAGTCAGTTCCCAATGCTCCTGTTCCTCCCCCTCCGACCAACCCGGTTGCTGCTCGGTTGAGGGAACCGGGTGCGGTGGAATTCCTGCATCGGTGGGAAGAATTGATTGGAGGAATGTGTCGATCTGGGTTCGTGATCGAGGATTTATCGGAACCGCTGCATGCCAAGCGAGATGCGGAACCAGGCAGCTTTGCTGAGCGAGCTCGTTTCGTTCCGCCTTACGTTCGAATCAAGGCTCGACGTCGGAGCGAGCCAGCGGCGGATTCCTCGATGACTCCGACCCTGTGGATTCCAAAAAACTGATCTAGCCGAGCGTCCGAAGCAATTGATAGTTCCAAGCTTCCCATTTCTTTGTGTTTGGAAACCATTCAGTTGCACGCTTTGGCAAACCGCATCGAGCCGTTCTGTTCGCAGGCGAAAATGTTGGCGATGATCACGCTGTTGATTCTCGTCTGCTCGGGCTGTGTGCGTCGCCGAATGACGGTGCGAACCAGCCCACCGGGTGCGACCGTTTCGGTCGACAATCAATTGATCGGAACGTCTCCCGCAGCCACCAGTTTTGAATACTATGGCACGCGTGAAGTTCGTATCGAACGCGAGGGATATCGAACAGAAACCGTTTTGCGGAAGATCAAACCGCCGTGGTATCAATGGCCAGGTTTGGACTTTGTGAGCGAAACACTTTGGCCCGGTGAAATTCGTGACGAGCGGATCATCGATATTGAATTGGTGCCTCAAGTCATCGAACCTTCCGAGGATGTTCTGAACCGTGCCGAAGCCCTCCGCAATCAATCGCGAAGCGGCGTCTTTCCGCAGCGCTGAGTCGGCCGGTTTTCAGTGGTCGGCCTTCATCGGACCACTGTGCATCTTGATCTTGATGGCCTCCGTTTGGTCAGGCCGCGATCGTTTGGCGTTTCGTGACGTCAGCCATTTTTACACACCGCTGTATCAGTACGTCGGCGAGCGATGTGCTGAACGTCCGCTGTCGTATTTCTGGACCGCGATGTGGAACCCGCTCGACCAGACCGGAATGCCGTTGGCGGGAGAAACCACCACGGCGGTCTACTATCCGGTTCGGCATCTGGTGTATTCGTTGCCGTTTCCAAGTAATGAGTCTCGTGGTGAGCAGGGGGCAATCCATGATCTGCCCGAAGAACTTCCGGAGGACGCTTCGCTCGCTCTGGCGGTTTATGTGACGCTGCACTTGATCCTGGCTTCGCTCGCAGCATTCTGGGCCGCCCGTCGTCTGGGCTGTGAACCAGCGTCTTCTGTGATCGCGTCGTTGATCTATCCGTTGTCAGGTAGCGTTTTGTTTCTCACGACCAATCCACCGTTTCTGGTGGGGGCGGCATGGTTGCCGTTGTCGCTCGTGCCGCTGTTGGATTCAAGTCACCGCGGTTGGAAATTGCCAACGGTTGCTTTGGCGATGATGGTTTTGGGCGGCGACCCACAAACGGCGCTCCACGAGAGCATGGTCGCGGGGTTGTGGTGGCTGCTGAATGGGGTGATCGCGGTTTGCAAACGAGAGTCTTGGCAGGAATCCCTGTCGGGCCTGTTGAGACTGGTGGGCGTCGCGGCCGGATCCGCTGTGTTGGCGACGCCCCAGATCGCCGCTTCTCTGAGTTGGGCTCGGCACAGCGGGCGTGTTTGGTCGGAGCACGAGGCTTCGCAATCATTTGCCTTTTCAGTCGCACCGTGGCGGTGGCTGGAGCTGGCGATGCCCGCGTTGTTTGGTTCTCCTTGGCCAGTGAACCATCGCTGGGATCGTCCGTTGCTATTGGGGACAGACGTCAGTCCGATCGACGCTTTGTGGACACCCAGTTTGTACGTTGGTTTGTCCGCATTGATTTTGGTGGCGGTTTGTTTTTACCGACGCGATCCCAAGCAGGTTCGAGGGTTGGCCGTTTGGATATTTGTACTGCTCACATCGGGGCTCGCTGCGATGGGTTGGTACGGACCTGGGCACGCACCCTATCGATGGTTGATGGATTGGGTGCCTGGATACGAGGCGTTTCGTTACCCCGCGAAATGGTTGCCGTTTGGAACTCTGGCACTTGCCATCATGGCAGCAAGAGGAGCCCAGATTCTTTTTCAGCAAGCGGGAAAGTTTGAGCCTCGACTTCAACGAGTGATCGAGCATCGCGCTGCGTTGATTGGGGCCGTGGTGATGTCGGGAGGTTTGCTGAGCAGCGTGTGCATATGGCAAGCATTGAATTCGATCGACGCTGTGGCAGCAGATCGTGTTTGGGGACCGTTTCAAATCGACGAAGCGTGGCTGAATGGGTTGGGGACCATTGTCCACGTGCTGGTGGTGGCAACGATCGCGAATTTGTGTTGGGTCGCGATGCAATTTCGAACCCAGCCGTCTGTCATGCGGTGGGGATGGGTGGCTTTGGTCGCTTGCGATTTATTGGTGGCTCATTGGAACCTGGTTCCCACGATCGACCGAACTGCGGAACTCGCCGCGTGGCGTGATCTCGATCACTCAGAAGACATGCCCGAACAAGCAACGCGGTGGATCCGCACGGCAGGCAGTGGAGAATATCCCGCCGAATGGACGACCACTTCGGATCCCCAACGTTTGCTTGCGATGGAAGTCCACGACCGTCATCGGTGGTACGGACGCTGGCATTTGGTGCAGGAGGCAGCCGTTTTCAACAGCGTTGTTTCGATCCGCCCTTGGACGATCGATCAGTTTTGGACCGCGACGCGGCAGCATCCCACGCCGATCGATTGGCAACAAACAGCGGCTTGGTTGGGAGTGGGTGGTTCTCGATCACCAAGCGGAAAAGTTCATGTTTGGCCAACGCAGTCGATCCGCTTGCACGGTCGTGACCAAGTGAAGTTGGAACGTGAAATTCCATGGTCGAAACGAATGGAGATGGCATCTGAAACCGGTGACCAAGCGGATTCAATCGCGGTTCCTGCGGCAGCATTTACAGCGGGGCGAACCGATGAAACCTTCGTTTCGCGGCGCGTTTATCAAGACGGTGGATGGCGGGCCGAGCTGCTTGCTCAAGATTCGACGGTTGATCCAATTTCGATCCAGGTGTTTGCAGCGGACGGTATCGGGCAAGGCGTTTGGTGCCCGCCTGGTTCCTGGACGATCCGCTGGATTTATCAACCACCATGGCACACAGGATCTGTCGTGGTTGGGATCTGGGGTTGGCTAGCGATGGTTGTGGTGTCAGTCCGCTGCATTTGTCGCGGACGCAGTTGGACGTCGTCCTCGGCCGTTCACACCTGAGCAGATCCTACGTCGGCAGATCATTCTTCGTCGAAGAACAATTCATCCGCCGGATTCCAACGAATCTTTTGCATCTTTTCGATCGACAACCGACCTTGATTGCGTTGAGGGTCGCATTGAGGCTGAACCACCTCGTTCGGGTTTTCTACCAAGTCGAACAGTTCACCATCCGAAAGTTGCAAGACGGGGCATGCGTAGCCTTCGATGGGGCGACGGATCACATCGGCCCATTTTCCGTTGGCCAGTTCGACGCGGCTGCCGAGAGGAAACAAGGATTTGGTACGCAGCAGAGCGTGAATGACTTGTGAGTCAAACAGCCCGTAGCGAGCCTGATGCAGAATGAATCCCAATGCATCGTGTGGAACCAGTGCTTTACGGAATCCCGTTCCAAGGACCAACCGAAGGTAGGTGTCACAGACGTTGAGAATTCGTGCGTAGATGTGAATCCGTTTGCCTTCTAAACCAAACGGGTAACCCGAGCCGTCGTATTGTTCGTGGACTTGTTCGATCGCCAACAAAACCGCATGAGGAATGTCAGAGACTTCCCGAAGACTGTTCGCGGAGACCACAGGGTGTTTGCGATATTCCCATGTTTCTTGTTGGGAAAAAGGACCACGTCCCGGCACGCTGAACTCTGGGTTCATCGAGTACAACCCGATGTCATGCAACAAACCCGCCATGCCGATTTCTAAAACCGACGGACCGTCCAAGTCGAGTTCTGTACCGATCGCCATTGCCAAGACGCCCAGCTTCACGCTGCGGTCGGTCAAGGACATTTCTGTGTGGCAAGCAACGACCTCGCCGACAGTTTGATCATGATCGTCCACCATGGCAGACGCAAAAGCGCCGGAGAGATCGGACAATGCTTCCACCGTTTGCATCTTTCGTTCAGAAAGAGCCAATCGGATCTCTTCGAATCTGCTGCGTGCCATTTGAACGTGGCCTTGCAGCGTGCGACGACGGGTCTGGTCGATGGGTTCGTGATGACGGTCGACCAACGCGTCTTTCAGTGGTACGCCTTTGATCCATTTCGCAGGATCTTGTCCGGGGTTGTGCCCCGATTCCCGATCGCGGGTGCTTTTCAGTTTCGGTTTGACCCCAGCACCTTTGGAACGGCCGCTCAACGCGTCAGCTTCGTCCGCGTTGATGGTCAGATCTTTGATGCCCCGCTCACGCAAGCCATCGATCACTTCCGTTGTGATTCGAGTGCCTGCACCGAGCAGAAGACGACCGATCTCATCTTCGATTGGTGTGCGACAAATCGCGCCGACCTGAAGATCGTCTACCGAAACAAGAATGGTGTTCCTGTTTGAAATTGTATTGGAAGGTGCGGTACTCATTTTTGCCCAGTTCAAAGTTTGCTCCTGCGTGGAGTACGATCAAGTGAGCCCAACTTCAATGCGTGCCCGTGCGTGGCATCACTCGATAGAGAACTCTAGGTTTCAAACTGAGCGAGGGAGTGGAATTTGTCAGCGATTTTCCAGAAACAATCGCCCAATCTGATGGGTGAATTAGCGATTGTTGGAGGTGGTATCGTTGGGCTTGCCACTGCCATGACTTGGTTGGAGTCCCGTCCAGGGACGGGGGTCACGGTGTTGGAAACCGAGTCTCAGGTGGGAAGGCACCAAAGCGGACACAATTCTGGCGTGATCCATTCAGGCATTTACTATCGCCCGGGCAGTGAGAAAGCGTTGCTGTGTCGGGAAGGCAAATCCAAACTCGAAGCGTTTTGCAACGAGCAGAAAATTCCTTGGGAAAAATGCGGGAAAGTCGTCGTTGCGACCAATCGCAACGAGGTGGAATCGCTCGAAAGAATTACCGAGCGGGCCCAACTCAACGGCGTCGAATTTCGAAGGGTCACGACCGACGAACTTCGACAGCTCGAGCCGTCCGTTTCAGGAGTCGATGCGATTCACGTTCCCGAAACCGGCATCGTTGACTACCGAATGGTTTGTGACGCGATTCGGGGTCGCATCGAAGAGTTGGGTGGTGTCGTTCGGTTAGGTTGTCAGGTTCAGCGATTGGAGGCGGAAGATTCCGGCGTTCGATTGGTCGGGATGGATCACACCCATTCGAAACAGGAATTCAATTTGCAAGCTCGCTCCGCAATTGTCTGTGCCGGTCTTCACAGCGACACGTTGATTCGCCAGGCACAACGGAGTGTTTCTCGTTCGAATGCAGCCTCCGCTGACACAAAGTCCGATGAAGTCCGTGTCATCCCTTTTCGCGGCGAATACTACGAATTGCGGCCCGAACGACGTGGGTTGTGCCGGAATTTGATTTACCCGGTTCCTGATCCCGCGTTTCCATTTCTCGGGGTGCACTTCACACGAATGGTGGATGGAAACGTCGAGTGCGGACCCAACGCGGTGTTGGCACTTGCTCGCGAAGGCTACCGTTGGCGTGACATCGATGTTCGATACTTGCAACGAACATTGGGGTACAGCGGCTTTCGTCGGTTGGTCCAGAAGCATTGGCGAAAGGGGCTCGGCGAAATGGATCGTTCGCTACGAAAGTCCGCTTTTGTGTCCGCCCTTCAAAAACTGATCCCAGAACTGCAAGCCTCGGATTTGGTCCCTGCCCGAGCTGGTGTGCGAGCCCAAGCGGTGCGAGCCAACGGGGAACTGGTTGACGATTTCTTGTTCGGATCGACACCCCATGTGACTCATGTGTTGAATGCCCCCAGCCCTGCGGCGACGGCATCGCTGGCGATCGCGCGTCGGGTGATCGAACAGCATCAGAACCAGAACCCAAGTGTCTGAGTGGCAAGGATGGGTTCAGGGCCTGTGCACTAAACGCTGCGGTAGGTCGGTTCTGGACGTCCGGGACGGAAGCTGTCGAGCTGGGTCGTTTCGGTCTCAGCATTCAAACGAGCCGCCACCGACTGGACAACCTGTTGGACTTCTTCGGTCAATGATTCTGGCGCCAAGCGAACCCGAGCGTTGATGATTGCATTGGCGGAGTGCGAGTTGGTTTCGGATGCAATCGACAAAACGGTTTGCGAATCACTGTCAATCAAGTTGGCAACGCTGACCGGTTGATCGTCCGAATCGTTGTCGCTGCAAAGCACTTTCAGGTGCCCAGGTTCGGCACCCAGGGACAGCAGCCGTTCTCGCAATTCATCGACCAATCCCACGCTGAGATCATCGAGTGCAAATGGATTTTCGCTTTGGAAATTCACCGTTGCGTTGAGCCAACCGAGTTCTGCTTCACCATCCGCGTAAACGTCGTAGTCCACTTCCATCATCGATTCGCGAGGTGCCGCGTCGCCTTGAAAGGCTTCGTACAAGACATCCAAATTCTCGCCGGTCTTGGCCGACAACGGGATGACTTTGCGACCTGGGTACTGCTCGTTCAACTGTTCCTTGAGCGCTTGCGCGTCTTCTTCGGACAACTCATCGATTCGATTGAGCAGGATGATTTCGGACTCTTCGAGTTGCTTGCGGAAGATGTATTCGGCCTTTTCGGAAAAGCCACCGCCGACGCCCGACAGGATCTTCTTGCCATGATTGGGTTTCAAAACCACGGCGTAGGGACGATGCACAAACTTTTCCCCCAGACGTTCCATCATTGGAACCGCGATGGTTGCGATCAAGTCAGTGCAGCTTCCAACCGGTTCTGCGAGAACGACGTCGGGACGTTGGCGATTTTCAAATTCTTCCATCGCGTCGGTCAAACCATCGAAATTGCAACAGAAACAGGACCCCGCAACTTCGTTGACTTCCAACCCTTGGCTCTTCAGCAATTGAGTGTCGACCAAACCGGCGGCTTGATCGTTTGTCACGACGCAAACGTGTTTGCCTTCGGATTGGAGTTGTTTCGCCAAGCGAGCGATGAGCGTGGTTTTGCCGGCTCCCAAAAAACCGCCGATCATGATGAATTCAATGGGCTGGGGCATCGTGAGTCTCATGGTTTTGATGTTGGGAACCGACCAAATGCGGCAGTCGATCGCGAAAGCGTGAATCAAACATTCTGACGATTGTTAGAACGTCAGTCAATCATCTGATGGATCACGCTCGGAAGGAGTGGGAGGGGAAGACCCCAGCCAGCGGTCTCAGGATGGGTTCATCGGGCCCATGTCGAGTTTGCAGCAACCGAGGTTCAACGCGGATTGTTTCGACTTCCCTCGACTGGGCAACATGCCTTCTTTCAGCGAGTAGTAGATGAACTTCCCTTCCCGCTGGGTCTGCACCAAATCGGCATGAAAGAGGACTCGCAAGTGGTGCGAGACGGTGCCGATCTCTTGTTCCACCAAGATGGCAAGGTCAGAAACACTCAGTGGGCCGCTTTGCAAGGCACGCACGATTTGCAGACGCAGCGGGTCGCCGAGTGCCTTCAAGTAGCCCGCACACTGCAACTCATTCGGTTCGGATGGTGGAGTGGTCATGAACGAATTGTAGGAGAAAACGTCATGGGCGACATTCGCACGTCATGATCATTCGATCGTGGTAATTGCTGGTCTATGAATTAGAGTAGGTTCATGTCCCCCCCGGCAGCAACGTCGCTCTTGGAAGAACCGGTCGACCAAGACTTCGACGAACACGTGGAACCGCCAACGCCATCACCGAATTCAGAACACGGTGTTTTGGAAGGCTTGTTTGCGCTCGCGTGCCCGCTGCTGTTGATGCTTGCCGCTGGATTGAATCCGCTGGACCAATCCGACTCAACGCCCGCTGGATCGGCAGGGGCTGGTTTGACGATGGAGGTGGCGATGAAGCTGCTATTGTCTGGGGCGGTCGGTTTGGTTGCCGTGCTGGGTTGGATCCTCTGCCCGCCAGTTCGTCAGCGTCTGGCGAAATTTCCAGGTTGGGTTTTGGTAGGACTGGGTGGTGTCTTTCTCGTGACCAGTTCGTCAGCGTTTGGCCCTGCGGCGACGGTGTCTCGCGCTGCGGCAATGATCAGTTGCCTGTACATCGTGTTCATCGCGGTCACGCTGCAATTTTTGTCTCTGCGACAGTCGCTGCAGTGTGTGCTGGTCGGGTTGGTGCTGCACTTGATCGTGGCCTGGTGTTTGTACCTGGGTGGTGGCGAGACAGCGGTCTATCAAGAAGAACTTGGTCAGTCGCTGATCATCGAGCGCATGGGTAGCACGGCGCACCCCAACTCGCTCGGTCGCATCGGTGCGCTGGCGGTCTTAGTTTGTTTGGGACTTTGGCGAACGAGAACACGTCCACTGACGCCCGTCACAATGGCGATGATGGGATTCGTTTTCTTGATCTCCTCCGCCACGATGTTCGAGTCGATGAGTCGCACCGCGGTGGTTTCTTGCGTTGCATCAGTCTTGGCCGTGATGGCCGATCGTTTGGTCAACCGCCGTGGGTTGGCGCTCGGTTTATTCGGCGTGATGGGCGTCTGTTTATTGATGCTGACAGTCGGGTTGTTGTCGGAGGGTTCCGACGTCGGTAGCCGTGTGGTGGCCGTTGGCACCAAGACCGGCGACGTGAATGAATTGACCTCGGCAACGGGGCGAACGGAGATTTGGGCGGAGGCGATTCGCTACATCGCTCAACGACCGCTGACCGGATGGGGATTGAACAGCGCGCCGTTGTTGCTGGAAGATTTCTCACATCACACCCACAACTTGTTGCTGCACGCACTTTTTCAGCAGGAATCTTTGCCGGGATATGTGTTGCGGTGCTGATCGCGTGGACGGTTTACCACGCCTTCACGGTGGTCGATCCCATGTTTCGAGGGATCGCTGCCTACATTTGTGTTTCAGGATTGTTTGAAGACACCGCGTTTGAAACGTTCCCGTTTGCGTCGACGCTGTTGTGGTTGTTGGTGCTGCTCGCCGCGTCGGTTGAGATACCGCAATCGGACGAGCAATTGCTTGGTGATCTCACGCAATGAAATCTCGAATCACGTGAGCTTCTTCGACACCTGTGAGTCGTTGACTGAGGCCTCGGAATTTGAACGTGAAGCGTTCGTGATCGATTCCCAAGAGGTTCAGCACGGTCGCATTGAGATCACGAATGTGAACCGGGTTCTCAACGATGTTGTAGGAGAACTCATCTGTCGTTCCATAGTCAAAACCAGCTTTTACGCCGCCGCCGGCCATCCAGGTCGTGAAGCAACGTCCGTGGTGATCGCGACCGGAACTGGGGTTGTCCAGTTGGCCTTGGCTGTAGACGGTGCGACCGAATTCACCGCCCCAAATCACCAAGGTGTCATCGAGCATTCCCAACCGCTTGAGGTCTTGAACCAACGCGGCGGAAGCTTGATCGACATCCTTGCATTGTCGCGGCAGTTGATTGCGGATTGAAATGTGTTGGTCCCATCCGCGATGGAACAGTTGGATGAAACGCACCCCGCGTTCGGCCATGCGTCGTGCAAGCAAACAATTCGCGGCGTAAGAACCGGGCCGCCGGGCGTCTTCGCCATAAAGTTCAAACGTGGATTCAGGTTCGTCCGAAACATCGGTCAGTTCAGGCACCGACGTCTGCATTCGATAAGCCATTTCATAGGCCTCGATGCGAGCCAGCGTCTCAGGATCGCCGGTGGCTTCGGAGTGCATTTGGTTCATTCGTCCGAGCGTGTTCAAGAGTTCTCGACGTGAGTCCCGCGAAACACCGTCGGGGTTCTTGAGATAAAGCACCGGGTTGGCACCGGGACGAAGCATCACGCCTTGATGGCTGGACGGCAGATAGCCGCTGCCCCACAACCGCGAAAACAAGGGTTGGCCGGGGTTCTTTCCGCTGCCTTGGCTGAGCAGCACCATGTAGGCGGGGAAGTCTTCATTTTCAGAACCCAGCCCATAGCTCAGCCACGCTCCCATCGACGCGTGCCCCATTTGCTGTGATCCAGTGTTGATGTAGGTCACCGCGGGATCGTGGTTGATCGCTTCGGTCCACATCGATCGTACGATGGAAATGTCATCGGTGATCTCTTGCAAGTGTGGCAGCAAGTTGCCAACCCAAGTCCCGTGCTGACCACAACGTTTGCCACCCCACAATGGTTTGACGACGGGGAACTGACTCTGGCGCGACGTCATCCCGGTCAGTCGCTGCCCGCCGCGAATGGAATCAGGCAGATTGGTGCCGTGCAATTGTTCCAGTTCCTCTTTGTGATCAAACAAGTCAATGTGACTCGGTCCGCCAGATTGAAACAGGTAAATGACTCGTTTGGCTTTGGGGGCAAAGTGTGGCAATCCGGAGTTGAGATTCGTTTGGATTTGACCGCCAGACAAAGCCGCGTTGGGATTGGCTTCGGACGCCAGGAGCTTTCCCAGTGCCATCGCACCGAGACCCGCGGCCGAACTGCCAAAGAGCGATCGTCGAGTCATCATTTGCGATTGTCGCAATCCGAGTTCGTGAATCAGTGATTGGTTCATGGGAAGTTGCGTTTCGAGGTGGTGTGCGTCGGATCGACGATTGGGTTGGGTTGCGGAACAAGCTGCTCAAAGTCGAGTCAGTGTTTCGCTCAGGTTCAGCAGCAGCGTGGCGATTTGCATCCAAGCCGCATGCTCGGCCGGATCCAGTGTTTCTAAACGTGGCGATTCGCCCACTGAGACAGCCGCCAGGGCATCCTCGGCCGATTGAGCAAATCGTTCGCGTTCTGTTTGCAAGAGGGACAACACGGCGTCACGTTCTTCGTCGTTGGGGGATCGACCGACGACCAGAGTGAAAGCCTGATCGATGCGTCGGGCGTCGGTGGTGGAATTGTCCGTTGCCGCTGACTCGCTCAGCAGGCGTTCGGCCAAGACGCGAGCTGCTTCGGCGAATTGCGGATCGTTCAGGGTCACGAGTGCTTGGATGGGCGTGTTCGTCACGCCGCGATCCATCGTGCACAGTTCACGACTAGGTGCATCAAACGCGGCCATCGCCGGATGAGGGCTGGTTCGTTTGACAAACGTGTAGAGGCTGCGTCGATACAGCTTTTCGCCGTGGTCTTGCACGAAGACTTGTTTGGTCGCGGGCGTGCTGCCGAAGTGGCTGACTTCTTTCCAAAGTGCCGGTGGTTGGTAGGGTTGCAGGCTCGGTCCGCCAACACGAGGCACCAACAAATCGCTGACCGCAAGAGCTTGATCGCGAATGAATTCAGCGGGCAGACGGAATCGGGGCCCACGTGCGAGCAACCGATTCTTCGGATCCAGTTCGATCTGTTGCGGAGTGGCAGAGGACTGTTGGCGGTAGGTTGAGCTGCTCACGATTTCGCGAATCAGTTGTTGTTGATTCCAACCGATTTCGACGAAATGCGTCGCCAGATAATCCAGCAGTTCCGGGTGACTGGGGTATTCGCCTTGCGAACCAAAGTCGGCCGAGGTCGCAACCAAGCCGGTGCCGAAGAACAGCGACCAAATGCGATTGACCGTGACGCGAGAGGTCAACGGATGCTGGGGATCGATCAACCAGCGTGCCAAGTCCAATCGGTTGGCCTTTTCATTCTCATCGGTGAGTTCGGGCAGCACCTTGGGAGTCGTTGGAAAGACCCGGTCTGTGGGCGAGTCATATTGGCCGCGGTCCAGCACAAACGTTTCGCGAGGTTTCGCGGCGGTGTTCATCACCATGGTTGAGAACGCGCCAGTCAACACGTCGCGGCGTTCCTCCAGGTTGCCGATTCGGATTCGCAACCGCCTGAATTGCTCGCTCGATTCGCGAAACGTTTGCAACACTTGTTGTCGAGTTGCCTCATCCCAATCGCTCGTCGGGGTCTGAATCGCTTGGACGAGCGAAGTGTCCCAGCGACTGTCAGTGTCATTGCCGGTGAAGGGCTGGATTTGCCATTCGAACGGCGTCGAGTTGCGTTGTCCGAACACCACCAACACGCTGAGGTAGGGAGTGGACTTGGGATCAATGGGTTGCTCGAACGTCAGGGTCAAATGTTGTTCGGAGTTTCCATCGGCAGGTTGCCACCATCGTTCATTGCTTTCTTCGCGAATCGATTCGGCGGCGTTCCCTTCGGCGTGGCTGCTGGCGGTGATTCTTTGAAATGCCAACTGCCGGTGGTAATCAACTTGGTCGGCAGGTTGTTCGGTTGCGGAGACGAGAACCGTGGAGACCTTGGGAACTGCATCCGGGAACGGTGTCAGCACCATCGGCGGGTCATTTTTCGATTTGGCTTTCCCGTCTTTGTTTTGCTCGGTGGCTGGTTTGGCCGGGCTGGGTTGGGGGCGGAACGAGACGCGAAGTCCCGTGATCGATGCTCCATTCGTCTTGCCATTGGTCGACAAACGCAACGAATGGCTCATCCCATTCAGCCCACCGCTGGGTTGTCCGAGTTTGACGGTGCCATCGGCTTCAAATTCGATTGCCCCGCGATGATTCGGGGAGGAGACATCGAGCAGTTCGATGGGGACCAAAGCAAACTGGTTTCCACGAGCGGCTTCGTCCTGACGCTGTGATTCCAACCATGAATCCAGGCCCTCGGTGGACTCTTCGAGTTGTTCGCGAAGCTGTTTCAATTCAGCGTCCAGTTGCGGCAACTCATCCGTCCGCAGCACCGTTTTCGCGGCGATATTGGGAGCGGCGTTGCGACCTCCGTCACCGTCCAACCCACGGTCTTGCAGTTCGTTGAAGAACGCAAAGAACTGGTAGTATTCCTGTTGTGAGATGGGGTCGTATTTGTGGTCGTGGCACTGGGCACAACCCATCGTCAATCCCAGGAAGACTTCACTGGTGGTCTTGACCCGATCGGCGACATAATTGGTGAGGTTTTCCTCGGGGATCGTGCCGCCTTCTTGTGTGATCATGTGGTTGCGATTGAACCCGGTCGAAATCAATTGCGACTCGGTTGGGTTGGGCAGCAAATCACCTGCGAGCTGTTCGGTCAGAAACTGGTCGAAAGGCATGTTGTCGTTGTAGGCCTGAATCACCCAGTCACGCCACAACCACATGTGACGCCCCCCATCGATCGAATAGCCGTTGGTGTCGGCGTAGCGAGCTTGATCGAGCCACGGCAGCGCCATTCGCTCGCCGTGATGGGGCGAACTCAGTAGCCGGGTGATCGTTTCTTGATAGGCGGTTTCACCGTGCAGTTGGTAGTCGCGGACGAACGCGTTGACCTCTTCGGGGGTGGGCGGCAAACCGGTCAAGTCGAAGCTCAGTCGTCGGATCAACGTTCTTGTGTCGGCCTCGGGTGAGGGTGCCAAACCAGCTTCGGCCAAACGTTGAGCCACGAAGAAATCGATTTCGTTACGTGCCCAGCTCTTCTTGGATTGTTCCTCAGTGAAATCAACCGTTGGAACTTCCGGCATCGTCGGTGGAATGAACGCCCAGTGGCCTTCATAGGCGGCACCCTCTTCGATCCAACGCTTCAGCAATGTCTTTTGCTCCTGCGTCAAAGCCAGATGAGATTCCGGGGGCGGCATCAGCATGTCGGGATCTTCGCTGATGATGCGTTGCCAGGCTTCGCTCTCTTGCACGTTGCCAGGCACAATCGGTTGGTAGCCGCCAAGATCCGCCGTGGCACCTTCCAAGGTATCCAGTCGCAAGTCAGCCCGACGTCCATGTTCGTCTGGGCCGTGACAGTGAAAGCAGGTTTCCGAAAGGATTGGACGAATATCGCGATTGAATTTCAGCTTGCGATTGGCAGCGGATTCGAATTCAGGAATCGACACGGCGGTCAACGCGGGATGGTTCATTGAACCAGAGGAATTGATGACCTTCCAAGGATTGGGGGTACGTCGGTCGGAGGAACGATCGTCGTCGGAGTGATTGGTGGTCTGGGTCGTCGTGCGATCGACCTCAGGGGATGAGGTCACGATTTCATCCACCATCGCCACCCGTGAGCGGTTCGTTGCAGTCCATGTCTGCAATAAAAGCATATTGGAAACGACCAATGCGCAGGCGGCGGCACACCAAGCAAGAAACGGACGCATGCTTGAGTGTTGGGATGCGATTGGCGAAGGTGAAATTGGCGTTGCGATCGGATTTTGCGAAACCAACGCTTCGTCCAAATCACAAAGATCAAGGTAGTGGTCCAAGGCTTCGCTATCGGACATCAAAATCCCACGCAGTTCGCCGGCTTCCTCGGCCGTCAGTTCGTTTGCTGAGTGAGCGGTCAGCAATTGATCGATTCGTTCCCGGGAACTCATGGGGTTTCCGCTGTTTGTTGAGAAAGGGGAGGATCGGAGAGAAGCTCGACGTCGATGGAATCGGTGTCCGTTGGATCTTGGTTCCGTTGAACGCAGCGAATCAAACGTTGGCGAGCCCGGTGAAGAGCTTGGCCGATTGCATTGGCTTTACGTCCGGTGTGCTCGGCTAATTGGTTCAACGTTTGTCCATCAAAATAGAAGAGCTTGATCAGTTCACGCTGATGGTCGGGCAGTTGTTCCACGCAATGCTTCAAGCGTTGCCAATCGTTGTGTTGACGCTGTTGTTCGACCCTTTCGCGATGACGTCGTTCGATGACTTCATGAAGTTGATCGTCGATCAGCACCACGGACCGTGACGTGGCAAGTTTTCGCGTCTGATTTCGATGATGGTTGATCGCAATCTGACTCAACCAAGCAACGAAATTAGTTCCTTCTTCAAACGCGTTTTGCTTTTCCATCGCGGTGACGTTCGCTGATTGCAGCACGTCCTGCGCAGCGTGGACCGATCCGGTCAGTCTGATCAAATGACCAAGCACCGGACGTTGGGCCTGCTGAAGCAGGTCTTCGAAAGCCTTGCACGAACGAGTCAAACCATTGGGTCTCCACCAGGTAATGTTGAGAGCACGCTTCGTTTTACTCGGAATTTTCACACTTTTGTGAAATCGGTCCCAAGCCCAACTGAGGTGAGGAAGCGATTATGCTGCTGCAGACTTTCCCACCTTCCCTCCCTCCCACGGAGAAGTTCCCACCATGAGAGCACCCCTACCCACCCGATCTTTGCTCGCAGGAATCGCAATCGCGAGTTGTCTGATGAGCCTGCCAGGCTCGACCGTCCAGGCAGAATTGATGATGCCGGCGATCTTTGGCGACTCGATGGTCGTCCAGCGAAATGAGCCCGTGCACATTTGGGGCTGGACCAAGCCCGGCCAGGAAGTCAGCGTTCAACTGGGCGATCTAGCGGCCAAAGGCAAAGCCAATGACGAAGGACGGTTTGACGTTTCCGTTCCAGCCCTCCCTGCCGGCGGACCCTACGATTTGACGGTGAAGGCAGACGAGACCAAGACCTTCACCGATGTTCTGGTTGGCGAAGTTTGGATTTGCTCGGGCCAATCCAACATGGCTTGGGCCGTTCAAAGTGCTAATGATGCTGACTTGGAATCCCTGACGGCCAACTACCCCGAGATCCGTTTGATCTCCGTGCCTCAAGTCGGGACGCAAGAGCCCCAGCGAGACTTCAAAGGCAACTGGGCCGCTGCGACTCCAGAGACCGTCAAAGGCTTTTCCGCAGTGGGATACTTCTTTGGTCGGCAATTGCACCAAACCTTGGATGTGCCGGTTGGATTGATCGACAACGCCTGGGGCGGATCGTCTGCCGAAGCTTGGGTTCCTCGCGATGTGCTGGAAGCCGACGACAAGTACGAATCCTTGCTCGCCGGCTGGGACAAGCGAATGGAAAACTACGACTACGACGCGATGTTAAAATCGTGGGAAGAGAAGCATCGAAAATGGGTGGCCGACGGTCGCAAAGGCAACGCGCCTCGACGACCTCGCAATGACGCTGCGGGAAACCATCGTCCTGCCAACATCTACAACGGTGTCTTGTTGCCAACGATCGGCTACACGATTCGCGGTGCGATCTGGTCCCAAGGCGAATCGAATGCCGGACGAGCCTACGAGTACCGCGATTTGTTCCCGCTGATGATTCAAACGTGGCGAGACAAATGGGGACAGGGCGACTTCCCATTTTACTGGGTGCAATTGGCTGACTTCCGATCCGAAGTCGAAGAGCCCGCCGACAGTGATTGGGCCGAACTTCGCGAAGCTCAAACGATGACCATGTCGCGTCTGCCAAACACCGGCGAAGCCGTGATTTTGAACTTGGGCGAATCGTCTGACATTCACCCGAAGAACAAACAGGACGTGGCCAAACGATTGGCTCGATGGGCACTGGCAAAGGACTATGGCTACGACATTCCATACCGCAGCCCGATCTACCGGGACGTTCAGTTCGAGGGCAACAAAGCGATTGTCAAGTTTGATCACGTCGGCGGTGGATTGGACACATTCGACGTCCGCGAATTGATCGGTTTCACAATCGCGGGTGAAGATCAAAAGTTCGTTCACGCGAAGGCCAAGATCGTCGGCAACGACACGGTCGAAGTCTCCGCCGACTCGGTCAACAAACCAGCTTCCGTTCGCTACGCCTGGGCCGACAACCCAGTCTGCAATGTGCAAAGCAAAGAGGGCTTGCCACTGACCCCCTTCCGAACCGACGACTGGCCAGGCGTCACTCAACCGAAGGATTGAGTAGTACGGAATCGTTCTGTAATAGAATGACTTCTCCCGCCCAAGTCTCTTGCTTGGGCGGGTTTTTTGTTTCAAGTGGAAATCTCGTTTCGCTGCTGCAACCAGGATCGCCAGTTGTTTGCGTACATCTCTAAGAATTGATCGGTTGTGGCTGCGTCCCAGGCTTCGCGGTTCCAGGAGGCTGAGATGCAGATCTGACCCCAGTTGGTGCAGACGCCGAGCGAGACGTTGGTGCCGTCGCGGCCGGGAGGCGCGACAAAGACGTTGTCGAGAAAGGCATCGCCAATTTTTCGTTGCCCATTCACTTCCGGAAAGAAGTTCTTCATCCCGCGAGAAATATCGCCTGCATAGGTCAACACGCTGGTGGCCATTCGGCGACTGTGGTCAACCACCCATCGCATGCAACGTGGGTATTGAACAGCCGTTTCAAGACCCGCTAGAAAATCCATGTGAACGCGGGAATCTTTGATGGCATTCACTTCGTCTGCCACGCTGGTAACCAATGTGTCCATGTCATTGCATTGGTCTTTGCGTCGTCCCAAGAATGCAAAACTGAGCCGATTGGTGGCCGGCAAATCCAGGTCCTTTCGAGACCTTAAGTCCACCGGCATCATCACTCGGTACCGGCTTGCTCTCCCTTTGCCGTGTGTCTGTTCCCATTGCTCAAATGTCCGGAACAGCATGGCGATGGCGAGATCATTGATTCGGATCGACGCATCGCTACACGCTTTTTCAACGGCGATCGATTCTTCCTGGCTGAACTGAATGTGTCGCAGGGGGGCGCCGGAGGAAGCCCCACTTGATCCAAGTTCGGATACAGGGACCCGTTTTTTGGCAGCGGTTGGGGATTTAGAAAGAACGGCGGGAAGTTGGAAGTGAAAGTAGTAGGCGTTTCGAATTCGATCCCAAGTTGTCAACGAACGCTTGGGCGGTTTGGAAAGCAATTCGGTGAAATCGTTTCGGTCACGAAGGCGTGCTGGATTGGGCGTGGACCGAGAAGACTTGCGGGAGGATTTTCCACAATCCGGATCTCCTGTGGCACGGGCGTAGCGGGTGAGTGTGCCTAGGATCACCTGGCGAATTCCCACCCCGTCACCGCATGCGTGATGCAACTCAACATACAACCGGCTGCCGGATGCCTCGGGGATGTACCAAAACCGACAGCCTGGTTCTTGAAACAGATCAAAAGGTTGTGGTTTGGGATTGTCTGCCGGTCCCGTGGTCAGTGGCAGGTCATCGTTGGTCAGCACTCGCGGCACGAGATCAGGATCGAAGTGCCAGAACAACTGCTCACCTTCGCGAACCAGTTTGCAGGCGAGCAGCGGGTGATCTTGGGCCGTTTCCTCGAGCGCCGTTTGAAGGATCGGCAATTGCAAAGGTGTCGAAAACTGCAGCTCGATGAAACTGACAATGGGACACGTTGGTTTCTCATCCAAGATGAAAAACGTTTCCAGTGGCGTCAGCGGCAATGGAAACAGCGGCTTGGCGGCGTCCTGGGCGAGCATTTCAAGAACCGATGCGTCGAAGAAAAGG
>NZ_JBICHO010000465.1:0-19002 GCF_043100905.1 Rhodopirellula sp. JB055
AACCGGGCGATTCGAGGCCACTGGGTGAGAGCGAAAACAAAGCGACCCCACCCAAGGCCGCGGCTGATAGACACGCCATCACTCCCGCCGATGAAGCGTGACGTCGCATCGACTGCTCAGCGGTTTGTGAGAGGAAACTGAATCGCTCGAGAAGGTTGGTTTCTTCGCCGGAGGATTGTTCGCCGCAGTTCGATTGACGGTGAAGCAAGATTTTCGCGAGACCGGCGGCAACCATCAACGACACCGTGACCGCCAGTCCGACCCATGGAGACAACGTGAAATCGGCGTGAGGCCGACTGTCTGTCCAGGTCAGCAGTCCCAGCACGGAAGTCCAGAACGCAGCCAAGATCACAGGTGTTGCCAGTGAGGCTCGTGAATCTTTGAAGGTTCCGAGGATGCATCCGAGTGCCGAAACACCGAGCACCACATCGACCACCATCGGTGGCACCTGGCCCAGCCAAGTTGCTGGGGCGAAGCTGAGCACCAGTGCTTGGACGAATGCGAGTCCGCCCCACACGCAGGCGGCGAACCAGCTCGACACGGCCCATTCGCGATCCCAAGATTTGCCTTTCGTGATTTGGCTCAGGGCGAAGCCGACTCCACCGAGCAACGCGGCAATGCCAAGCGAAGTGACCATCGGTTCGCCACCCAAGATCAATCGCCATAGCGGCAAGTCGCCCCAGGTCGCATCGCTCATCCAAACGGGAGACGAGAGCATCGCGGCGATCCCCAGCGGCAAGGTCGCACCGACAACGCGAGAAGGTTGCCGCAGTGCGATGTTGGCCGCGAGCCATGAGGCCGTGGCCACGACCGCATGCATCCACATCCAATCCAACCTGCGAAGCGAAGCGGGCAGGATCGCCAAGACGGCACCCATCGATAGCAGCGTCAGGACGGTCGCGATCAAATTCGAATTCGTCATCCAGCCACGTTTGCCCGACAGCAAATCTGTTTGACCGCGAAGCTTGGTCGAGTCGTTGTGGCAACTCGACGCAATCGCGATCCAAAACGGAATCGATGCGATCGCGATTTGAATCCAAGCCGTCTGCACTGCGAATTGGTTCTCGAAGTTGCTGAACAGAAACGCGGCGTAGACAAGGACGCTGGCCATCGAAGAAGCGGCGATGCCGAGCGACAGCCAACGATTCTTCCAATGCCTTCGACCGCCAACTGAATCAGTCTGTTCACACGAATTCAGGCGTGTGCGTCGTTGACGTTGCGGCCAAAGAATCGCCGCGGCGACACAGATCGCAGGAATCAAAACCGCAAATCCAGCGTTGGAGCTGAGCAGGCGTGCGGCGGTGGGAAGCAACGGCAATGCCAGCGTTGGTGCGATGACGCTGGCCGTCATCGGCAGTGCATCGGCGCGACCCACCAAGCTGCGAGAGGATTGAAGCAGCAGCCAGCCGCAACCGGCCAATCCGGCCACGATCGTGCCCAGCGTCGCGGGATCGGAGAGCGTGACCGAATCCAGTCCCGCGCCTGCCGCGGCCATTCCCGCCAGCACGCACAAGGGAACCAGCAGCGTCGCGATGATCAAAACCGCGCGGCTGGTGTGCCGCAGTTTCCATCGCCGAACTGTGTACAAACCGGCCGCGAAGATTGCGGCGTCGGCCGACATGAAAATCAACGACGGGACGACACGGTGGGCCGACGTCAATGTGTTCCAAAGACTGACGACCAAACCGATCGAGCAGACCACGACCAGCAATCCAGCGACCAGTTCACCCCAACGAATGTTGTTGCGAGCCAGGAACGAAGTGATGACTTCCGACAGCGCTCGCTTGGGCGTGCTTGGGGCCGGAGGTTCGTAGAGGACTTCGGCGGTGACCGCTTCTGCAACAACGGGTTCCGCAAAGACGGGTTCCGCAATGAACGGGACGACTTCGGTTGACGGTGCTTCGGCGAGAGCGGCGGGCGCGATTGGGGGTTGAGGTGTTTCCGGAGCGGGCAACGTCGGTTCGGCAGTTGGCTTGGGGGCCAGCGTATCTGGAATGGTTGCTAATTTTTGGGCGGACGCTCTCAATCGGTCGGCGGTCTGGGGATCGACTTGGTCGGTGGCGGTCAGCGCCTCCATCATTCGTGAAAACGCAGCCAGGTCGGCGGAGGCCGATGGTGGGGCATCGGGTGCTGTCGCGTCGGACTGGCTTTGGGTGGGGACGCGTTGTGATCCAGGCGTTTTGGCTCCAGGCGATGGCGGGTAGAGCGTTTGAGGGGCGAACACCAGTCGAAAGATGGTCGCGAAGACGACCCAGGTCAGGTGCCCAACCAAAGTGATGATCAGCCACCCGATCGCGATGAAAAACAGCACTTCCATCATGGAAACCGCAGGGAAAAAGCAAGCAAAGGACCAAACTGGCCATGGCCGGAACCGACCAATCTAGGCCAAGTGATCCCCCACTAGAGACCGCGGAGAGGCAAATGTTTCGGGCTGGTGCGATTTTTCTGCCGAGGTGGCTGGTGCGGAGACGCGAGGCCGCTTGCGAATCGCACGAAAAAAGCCACACCGATTCAAAATCGATGTGGCTTCAGCATGCAGAGTTGACGGTTGGCGAATCGGGGTCGCCAATCCGATCAGAGTGCGGCTTCGTTGGCTCGGGTTTCGCCGGAAGCGGCGGTGCCCATGGCACCCCAGACGCCAAACGGGCTTTCCACGCCAGCAGGGTGGCCGACTCCAGGGGAGAATGTGGTCACGGTGGTGTTGGTGTCCATGCCCTCGGTCGAGGCGTTGATCGAGTCGGTGATGAATTTGACCGAACCGTCGGTCATCAACACGTGAGCTCCGCCTTGGTGACGGCTGGTGACGCTGTAGACGCCTCCGGTCCAGTCCGATCCAGGACCGGTGCTGTAGGTGCAGCTCACGCTGTTGGGGCCCAGGATTGTGTTGATCGCTGAATTGCAACTCACCGAGTCGGTCCACCAGCGACCGCGGTTGGATTGTCCACCATAGCTGCCATATCCAATCAATTCGACACCGGTGGCATAGAACTGAGGGCGTTCCGGATCAACGGTGTTCTTGCACTGTTCTAAGTCGGTTTGAAAGTCTTGGCTTCCAAAGACGGCGGCTGTACCGATGATCGCACGGTCGTCGAGGAAGTTGGCCATCTCACCCATGATGATGGTTTGGCTGGTGCCGTCCAGGCAATCGCGGAATTTCTTTTTCTTGTTCCATTTCCACATGCCACGCCAAACGCTCGAGTCACCTGCCCACTCATATCCAGGGTCAGATCGTTGTTCGCCGTCGAACCAATAGAAGGTGATGTAGCGGGCCGCGTCGCCATAGCAGAATGCATAGTTCGTTCGGCCAATGGTTTCGCCTTCGGCAGGGTCGGATGGGCAACGCAGTGTTGGGATTTGGAATCGGTTGGGGGTGTAGTCAGAACTCCAAGGGAACCCACCGAACTCAACGTAGGTTGTTCCGCTGTCGCTGGTATGAGGATTGGAGATCATCTCCCAAATGGCTTGTTGTTCCATGAAGGGGGTCATGGCGACCGTCGGCCCCAGGCCGCGCCACTGGGTTTGGGTGGCGACGCGACTATATGGAAATGTGTTGTAGGCGGCATGGTAGTTGTGCAGTGCCAACCCGAGTTGTTTGAAATTGTTGCTGCAGCTCATGCGTCGGGCGGCTTCGCGAGCGGCCTGGACAGCGGGGAGCAACAAACCGACCAAGACGCCGATGATCGCAATCACGACCAGAAGTTCGACGAGCGTGAAGGCAGAACGAGTCTTATGACTCGGGGCTGGTTTTGGGCGTGTTTGCCCAAGCGGTGAATGTGTAACGGACATTGATGCACCTGAAAGAAGTGTGGCCGTAGGACCACGAGGGAGTTCGGATAGTAGGAATGTTCAGGATCCTCATCGTACGGGTGTACTGAAGTGTTTCCTGAATGGTTTGGGATTCCGCCTCTCCCTGTTGAATGCAATTCGGTTGCAAACCTTTTGTTGCCTACCGATTCATCGTTGTTGGCTGATCGGCTCGGGGCCTTATCTTGTCGGCCGTTTGTCAACTGCCGCGTTGGCTCCGCCCATGATTTCTTCGACGGAGGCTTGGTCTGCATCCTCCTCCAGGGGAAGGAGTTCCGTTTCGGAACTGCTGCATCCAGTCAAGGCTGTTAGAAGGAGGCCTGCGGCCAACCATTTGCCCATTTGACTCATAGGTTCTGTCATCATTGCGTTCTGCGAGGTAATGAAACCGTACGGCCAGGGAGAGCTGGATGATTTCCAATCGCTCTTTCACCTGGCCACTGCAATGACCATAGGCACTTTTGAAGGAATGCCAAATCCTGAACGCAATGTTTCCGATGCCCGCGCTGTCAAAGTCGATGGATTTGACTCGCGGGGGGCATCGGCAACTGAAAGCAGACATCCAAAATGTCCCAATGAAGGGCGTGGTTTTGAACGCTGGTTTTTTCAGGTTTTTTTTGAAGATTTCGGAAGAAAAATGCCAAGAGTTCGACTGAAAACACTAAGCAACTGCGTCTTGAGTCCAGACTCCATCCACCAATCGCCACGTTTCTGGTGTGGGTGGGGTTGATTGCAGCAAGGCTGGCAAGCGGGAGTCTTGAAGATTGTCATAGCTGGTGAGTTTGCCAAACCGGATCAGCGAACCGGGAACTCCAACCGCTGTGAATCCTGGGTGGCCGGTCGCAGGGTAAGGACCGCCATGGTTCATCGCAGCGCTGACGGCGACACCCGTTGGCATTTTGTCATTGAGGATGCGACCCACTTTGGGTTCCAACTCAAACGCTACTTGGGCGTAAGTGTTCTCATCGTCACCTTGGGTGGCCGAGTAGATGCATCCGGTCAAGTTGCCTTCCAGGTGGCGGATCGCATCGCAGAGTTGTTGAATGTCGTCGGAGACCACGATCAGTGATGCATTTCCAAAGGCTTCGGTTTGGAAACCCTCGGGATTGGCCAGGAAGGCTTCGCCGCTGGTTTTCAGCAAGGTGTTGGCGATGGCACAGCGATCGGTTTCTGGTTCTCCACCGCCGACCAGGAGCTCTGCGCCGAAGCCGGTGAGAGCCTGAATGCTTTTGCCGAGCGACGATGCCACGGCGGGTGAAAGCAGTGTTCCAGCAGGTGTGGTGGAGAAACGATCCTTCACAGCGGCGATGAATTTGTCGGTGGCTTCGCCTTTGACCAGCATCACCATGCCCGGGTTGGTGCAGAATTGCCCGGTGCCCATCAAGACGCTGGTGATGAATTCGTCGACGATCGCATCCCCGCGTTCTTCGAGTGCGGCGGGGGTGATGACCACCGGATTGACGCTGGACAGTTCCAGGTAGATCGGTTTGCCGGCTTTGTCAGCGGCGGCTTTGAGGGTCAGCCCAGCGCCACGACTGCCGGTGTAGCCGGTCGCTCCGACGCGTGGATCGGAAACCAGTTTTTCGCCATCCGCGTGGCTGGTTCGGTAGATCAACTGCACGGTCGCGGCAGGCAGGCCGGACTCGTTGAGGGCTTCAAGTGCCAATTCGGCGAACAATCGAGTGGTGTCAGGATGCGAGCTGTTGGCTTTGCCGATCACCGGGTTGCCGGCGGCGATGGCCGCAGCGAAATCGCCACCGGAAACGCTGCCGAAAGCAAAGGGGAAATTGTTGGGGCCAAACACGCAGACGGGACCCAGTGGGCCATAGCACGAGCGAATGCCCGCTTGGGTGTCGATGGTGGGCATGGCCCAGTTGCCCGTTCGGCAAGCTTTCGCGGCGGCTCGCAGTTGGTTGCTGGTTCGGGGCAGTTCAACATCAGCCAATCGGGGAGAACGTGCCAAGCCGGTTTCCGCGAAGGCGGTTTCGACCAACTGATCCTTGGCGGCCTCGATCTTGTCCGCGTACGCTTCCATGAAGTCGGCGATTTTGGCGGGGCCCAGTTTGCGAAGTTCCGTGGCAGCTTCCACTGCGGCATCGAGTGCCTCGTCGCAGTCTTTCCAACTGCTGACAGGGAACGTGGCGGCCAGCTTTTCGTTGCGATTGGGGTCGGTCGCTTGGAAGGTCGACTCGGTGTTGGCTTCACGCCAGGTTCCAGCGATCAAAACAGGGTGAGTGGCGGGAGAAGCGATGGACATAGCAGGCAATCTTTCTGCGTTGGGGTGCACGGACGCGAAGGAACTCAATGGAGTTCGCCCTTATCGTCAATCATTCGCCGAGTTGTCTCAAGCGGTCGCGTTTCGGTTCTCGTCGATCAAACCCCACGCCCCGATTCCGGTGAATCAATCGTCCGCTAAAAAACGCGATTCCACGCAAGCCATCAATTGGCTCAGGTGAGGTTCGACGACTTGGTAGTAAACGCGACGGCCTTCGCGTTCGCTGTCCAAGAAACCACATCGCTGCAGCAATCGAAGGTGCTCCGACGCCAGGTTGTCAGCGATCTCACAATCCGCGGCGATTTCTCCCACGGTGTAACGGCTGTGCAGAAGCAACTGCACGATCCGCAATCGGACCGGGTGAGCCAGCGTTTTCAAGCATTCAGCGGCTTCGGCGAACGCGTGCACGTCACCGGCCGGTTTGGTGGGAGCTTCTGAGGCACGTTTGCGAGAGCGTGATTTTGATGCGGCCATGGCGGTGGAACTGTTGCACAGAAGAGGGGGATTCGATATTTGTGTGTCGTGATGTTACGAGGTAACGACTGAAAAAGGATAGCTTAATGTCGGCTGAATCAAATGCACCTGTTCGCTTGGTCATCGTTGGCGGTGTCGCCGGAGGTGCTTCGGCAGCCACTCGGGCTCGGCGAATGAACGAGAACGCCGAGATCATTTTGTTTGAAAAAGACGAGGATGTCTCGTTTGCCAATTGTGGGTTGCCCTACCACATTGGACAGGAAATCGAGAACCGTGACGCATTGGTGGTCGCATCGCCTGATTTTCTGCGACGGCGGTTCCGGCTGGATGTGAGAACGCGAGAAGAAGTCGTTTCGATTGACCGTGCCAATCAAACGGTGACTGTGCGTCGTCACGCCGCGACAGCCGAACAAGACGAAACTTACTTGGTGCCCTACGACAAATTGATTTTGGCTCCGGGGGCAGCACCGATCGTGCCGGATCTTCCCGGCGTGGACGCTGACAACGTGTTGACCCTGCGCAATTTGGTCGACATGGACCGGATCAAGGCTCGTGTGGATTCGGGGGCGGTCCGGCGGGCGGTGGTCGTCGGGGCAGGCTACATCGGATTGGAAATGGTCGAGCAGTTGCGGCGGCGTGGCGTGGCGGTCGACTTGGTGGAACTGCGCGATCAAGTGTTGCCGTTGCTCGATCACGAAATGGCTCGTCCGATCGAGGACGCTTTGCACCGAAACAATGTTGGCGTTCACCTGGGGGTTGGGCTGCAGTCGATTGCCTGTGACGGTGAGACCGCCACGTCCGTGTGCCTGAGCGACGGAACCGAACTGGCAACGGAATTGGTGATCCTTGGCATCGGAGTGCGACCCAACACTGGTTTGGCGAGTGACGCTGGGCTGGACATCGGTGGCACAGGTGGGATCGCGGTGGACGAGTTCTCTCGCACCAGCGACCCTCGTGTCTATGCGGTGGGCGACGTGTCGGAGCCCGTGTTTGGTCCGCTTGGGACACCGATGCGAGTGCCCTTGGCGGGACCTGCCAACCGGTCGGGACGCTTGGCGGGCGAGCATGCGGTGACGGGAACATCCGCTGCTGCGACGCCCGTGTGGGGGACCAGTGTTGTGCGAGTGTTTGATGTCTCGGTCGGGATGACCGGTTTAACGCGAGCTGCTGCCGAGCGATTCGGGAAGGATGCGACCAGCGTGACAATCGTTGCCAAGCATCACGCGGGATACTTTCCCGGAGCCGAAATGATGACGCTGAAACTGGTGTATGAACCGGGCACGGGCAAGGTCATGGGGGCGCAGTGCGTTGGCGGTGAAGGCATCGACAAACGCATCGACGTCATTGCCACGGCAATGCACTTCGGCGGAACGGTTCGCGATTTGGCGGGATTGGATTTGGCGTACGCGCCGCCGTTCGGTTCGGCCAAGGATCCGGTTCACATGGCTGGTTTTGCAGCCTGCAATGAACTGGATGGGATCGAAACGTTTCGTGATTCGGACGCTTCGCTTGACGATGTTCAAGTGGTCGACGTACGTGGTGCCACTGAGATTGAGAAGGCACCGTTGCAGCAAGCGTCCGGCACGATCCATATTCCGGTTGACGAGCTTCGAGATCGCTTGGACGAGTTGGATCGCAATCGTCCCACGGTGGTCAGTTGTGCGGTGGGAGTCCGCGGTCACATCGCCGCTCGGATTCTGCGGCAGAACGGTTTCGAGGTCCAGAACCTTTCCGGTGGGGCGACCGTTCGCAACCGGAGTTTCGGGTGAATGAATCGCGACGCGGCACCAGAGGTCATCGCGGTGTCGTTTGCTGTTTTCCGACAGAGAAGTCCGTCAGTTCCATGAACGACGGTTTGCCCTCGATGGCATCGGCCATGGCGACGGCGGTTCCGCAGGCCAGGTGGATGCCGCTGCGATAGTGCCCACCGGCGACGAACAGTCGCGTTTGATCCGGCACGCGGCCAATCATGGGGAATCCGTCAAAGGTCATCGGCCGATGGCCCGACCAGTCGGAGACGACGCTTGCTGCTTCCAGTTCCGGGCAAACTCGATTCGCGAAGTGCCGCAGTCCTTGAATGACATCGTCGGTGGTTCCCGGTTCCATGCCCACTTCTTCTTCGCAGGAACCGACCAACACGTTCCCGTCCCCGCGCGAAACCAAGTAGCGATTGCCAACGTTGAGAACGATTGGGTCGGTGAACGTTTCGCTGTTGAGCAATAGGATCTGACCACGAATTGGAATCACGGCAGAATCCAACCGAGCCTCAGGGAAGATGGTTCCCATCGAGGCGCCGCCGCAGAGCACCGTGCGATCGCTTTTCAGCAGATGCTCCGTCGCGTCTCGCGATTGAATGGTTGCGGAACAGCCCGCTTCACTGGTGGCAATGTTGAGCAGTTTGTTGTGGGGAAGCAGCGTCACGCCCTGGCTTTGACAAGCGGTCGCCAGAGCCGTCAGCAACCGAGGCGGGCGGATTTGGTATTCATCGGGCGTCCACCAAGCCGCGCTGTCGGGATGCGATTGGATCCACGGGTTGGTTTTCACCCACGTTTTCAGTCGCGGTTGTCGACGCAGCAGTTCGGTCTTGTCGATGCGCTCGCATTCCACCGCGAGGTCCGCCCAGTAGGACATCATGCCGGTCAACGCGGAGGCTTCGCCCACGGTTTCGGCCAAGTACAACCCGCCACAGCGAATCAGTCCAGGATCGATGCCTGTTTCATCCAACAGTTGTTGGCACCACAGCGGCCACAGCGTGTGGCTGAACCCGCGCAGGCGATCGATTGGGTCGGTCGCGCGATCGAAGTTGGCGGGCGGCAATATTCCTGCGGCGGCCCAGGAGGTTCCGTGAGCGATTGGGCCTTGGTCGATCACCGTCACTTTTTCGCCGCGGCGGACGAGTTCCCAGGCAATGGAGAGGCCGATCACGCCGCCTCCGACGATCAACGTTCCGGTGGACTGGCGGTCAGCAGGGGCGTCGCTCGACGCGGAATGGATGGTAGACAAGTCAGATCGCTAGCTGGAAAGGATGCGGTGAAGGTCTCGTGCGAGGTCAATGTGGGCGGTGGGGACACCTGCATTGTCGGCCGCATGTTCGATTTGATGAAGGAGGGCAGTCAAATCTTCTTCCGTGTCGATATCCGACCGGACCGGCAGCCTGCCAATCCGCAGCCCAATCGACTCCGCCGCGGCAAGGGTGCGTTCGAATACCTCGTCGGTGCTCCACGGAATGTCGGTCCATAAAGTGTCGAAGACGCGAGGGTCGAGAGGACCGGATAGCCCGATCAGGTAGTAGCCACCGTCCTTGGCCGGGCCCAGCACGAGATCGTGCTCGCGAAAGAGTCGATCGGCCTCGTTGAGTTCTTCGGAAGTCAGCAGAGGGCAATCCGCCCCGATCAAAATTGCGTGGGTGCGGGGCAGGGCAGGGCGGTCAGGGAATTGGTTGGCGAACCAGCGTCGCATTCGGTCGCCCAGATTTCCATCACCCTGGTCGACGAGCTGCCAATCGGTCGGTGTGGCTTGGGGGCGGTGCGAAATCGATTCGAATGGCGTGACGACCCAGTGCCGTTCATCACCCCAGCCACGGAGTTCGCGGAAGAGTTGGTCCAGGAATCGTTGGTGAATCTGGGCCGCTTGGTCCAACCCGATCGTGGCGCCCAACCGAGTTTTGACGCTCCCTTGGGCCGCGACTTTGGCCATCACGCCAAGTTTGCGGACGGTCGGTTTTCGAGCGTCACGGGAGGAGGCGAATGAGGTTGGAGGTTGGGGCATGAAATTTGATCAAAAAGAGTCTGGAAACGAGCTCGCTCGAGAACACTCCGCGATGGCGGATTCGTTTACAATTCCGCCCACCGCGTTTGGCAATCCAGCAATTTCGTTCTGCCAGACGTGAGTTTTTGGTTAAACTTGATTGAGGGTGCGGCAGCACGCGGATACCTTCCCCGCGTCACCAAGCCTCCTTTGTCACGCGTCTCTCCATTCGGGATGTTCACCAACGGACCTGTCTTCTAGCGGGATATTCTTCCACACACCATGGCTTCGATCACGTCGGAACGATTTGTTGAGATGGTTGCACGAAGCAACTTGGTCGACGAAGCCACGCAGAAACGGTTCCTGAAAAAGGTTCGCGAGAAGTGTGAGGGCGGTTTGCCGGCCAGTTCGAAGAAGCTGGCCATGGCGTACAAAAAAGCAGGCCTGCTCACTGATTGGCACATCGAGAAACTGTTCACCGGGAAGTACAAAGGCTTTTTCCTCGGCAAATACAAACTGCTCGGTCACATCGGATCGGGCGGGATGAGCAGCGTCTATTTGGCTGAGCACACCGGTTTGGGGGACAAGCGAGCGATCAAGGTGCTGCCCAAGAAACGGGTCGACGATGCCTCTTATCTGGCTCGTTTCAAACTGGAAGCGAAAGCGATTGCATCGCTCAATCACCCCAACATCGTGTTGGCGCACGACATTGATAACGACGGTGATGTTCACTACATCGTGATGGAATATGTTGATGGCGTGGACTTGCAGGTGCTGGTCCGACGGGACGGGCCGCTTGATTTTTCCACGGCCGCGGAACTTGTCTCGCAAGCTGCCCGTGGTTTGGCCCACGCTCATGATCGCGGTGTGGTGCATCGCGATGTCAAACCGGCCAACTTATTGATTGACAGCGATGGCCGAGTGCGATTGTTGGACATGGGATTGGCCTTGGTCACGAAGACGGGCGACGATGAATCGTTGACCGTTGCCAACAACGAGAATGTTCTCGGCACGGCTGACTACTTGGCGCCCGAGCAAGCGCTGAACAGTCATACGGTCGACCACCGAGTCGATATTTATGGTCTCGGCTGCACGTTGTATTTCCTGCTGACCGGTCGACCTCCGTTTGCGGAAGGCACCTTGGCCCAGCGGATTGCCAAGCACCAGAACGAGATGCCCAAAGCGATTCGCGAATTGCGGTCGGAGTGCCCTGGCGAACTGGAAGGCATCGTGGTGAAGATGATCCAAAAGGATCCTCGCTACCGCTATCAAACCGCCACCGACGTTGCCGAGGTGCTCGAGAAGTTTGCAGCGGCGGTGCCCAAGGGCGAAGCGATTCGCGTCGGGTTGGGAGAAGGCCCCGATGAAGACAGCAGTCTGTCGTCGATGGATTTCGATAGCAGTTCGGGCTCGATGATCGCCCCATCCAATCAAGACACACTGACCAACAAGAACGATGATACGTTGGCGAGCAGTCGTTCCAATCTGATTCGCGAACAGAACCAAGCGGCCAGCGAAAGTGGTCGCTTGGTGAAGGTCGGTGCGATGGGAACGCCCGCCGACATGATGGAAGGAAGCTTTCTCGATCTGGAAGTGGAGTCCGGGTACAAGGGGCCAACGGGGCGGGCACCGAGTTCCGGAAGTCGGCGTGGTGTTGGATCGGGAATTGATCGCGGCAAAATGGCTGGCACTCGAAAGCAATCTGCTGACAACCGGAACAAGGGCATTGATCCGGTGTTGTTGGGGACTGTGGTGACGTCGCTGTTTGTGGCCGCGCTGGCCCTGGGATATTTCCTTGCGAAAGTGACGTCTTGACTGTCGTTCTTGATCGGCCCTATGAGTTCGTGCCGCCTTATCGCGGGAACCTCTGGCCCACCGCCATTCAAAGTTTTCGGTTGATCGATTGGCACCTCCGAAAAAAGGAGGCCGTGCTCGATTTCGATTGCCGCAATGCAGAGCGATTCACGGAATCGTTGCAGGCCGGGCATGGGATCCTGCTCGCTCCCAACCACTGTCGCTACGCAGACCCAATCGTGCTGGGATGGTTGGCTCGTGAGGTCCGCACGCATTTGTATGCAATGGCATCGTGGCACTTGTTCAACACCAACCGCTTTGAGCAATTTGCTCTCCGACGGATGGGCGCCTTCAGTGTTTTTCGTGAGGGAAATGATCGCAAAGCACTGGAAACCGCCATCGACATTTTGGTCAGTGGGGAGCGTCCGTTGGTGCTGTTTCCCGAAGGCACCACCAATCGAACCAACGATGTGTTGAAGCCTTTGCTCGACGGGGTTTCATTCATCGCTCGAGCCGCTGCGAAGAAGCGAGCCAAGCAACAGAGCGGGCAAGTCGTCATTCATCCGGTTGGTTTGAAGTACCTGTGTTTGGAAGACGCTCATGCCTGGGCCCACGAGCGGTTGGCGGTGTTGGAGCGAACGCTCAGTTGGTTGCCGGCGTCCGGTCCCGGAGACATCCACCATTTGGTGCAGCGTTTGTTTCGCGTTTCGCAGGCCTACTTGGCATTGAAAGAGATTGAGTTCACCGGTCATGCCTCGACTGGCGAACTCAGTCATCGACGCGATCGTTTGATGGAGCAATTGCTTCAGCAGTCCGAAGAGCGGTACGGGTTGCGGCCGAAGCCAACCGAGGATGTTCGGGAACGGGTGCGGAAGATCCGGGCGGCGGTTTCCAACACGTTTTTTGCGACTGAAGAAGCCTTGCGTGACCCTGCGACTTTTCGTCGCGATGCAGAACGCGCGGACTTAGCACAGTTTCTGCTCTCGTTTCCCGATGAGTATTTGACACCGGGGACAATCACCGACACTCGCATTGTGGAAACGATTCAACGCATCCAGGAGGCCATTTTTGGCAAGGCGAAGGAAACGATGCCGATGAAAGTGGTGATCGAAGTGGGGGATGCCATTCCGGTTCCCGCCGGGCGTCCACCTCGCGGCGAAGCGGACCCTGTGCTTTGCCAATTGCGGGATCAATTGCATACAATGGTGGGATCGCTGTCCCAAGAGGCCACCTTGTTGGCCTGAGTCATCTTTCACTCATCTCACGCCAACACGATCATGCCGTCCAAATTGCTTCGCAGTTCAAAGTCCGTCACTTCTTTGGCCGGGGCGTTCGCGATCGCCGCCGGGTCAGTGTTCATCGGCGGTTGCAGCGAGCCGAAACCGGTGGAGTTCGAGCCCAACCTCGTGCATGCGATGAAGTACGAGTTGAAAGAGGGCATCGAGATGGAACAAGCCTCGCAAGACGCGTTCTGGATCGTGACCGAGATGTTTGGGACACCAGAGAATCCCAAACTGCCGGAAGTCGCGATGGAAGATGAGGACTTCGCGACGTTGGTGTCACTTGACAACTTAGTGATGGCCTCGGGGCCTGCCGACGCAGAAGGCCGCGGGCTTTATCAAAAAAACTGTGCCATCTGTCACGGGATCAGTGGTGATGGACGCGGGTCGTCCTCCGCAATTTTGAATCCGTACCCTCGCGATTACCGCAAAGGTGTTTTCAAATTCAAATCGACCGAACGCGGCGAGAAGCCCACTCGAGAAGACTTGGCAACGCTGATCAAAAACGGCATCCAAGGCACCGCGATGGTCGCCTTGCCAAAACTGACCGACGAGCAAGTCGAGGCTCACATTGGCAAAGCGATCGATACGCTCAGCAGCGATGAGATCGAGGCGGTCAACGAAGAGGTGATCAACCAGCAAACCGAAGCGTTGACCGATTACGTGATCTATCTGTCCTGGCGCGGCGAATTGGAACGGACCCTGATCGACGACGCGATCTTTGAGTTGGATCTGGAAGGCGGCGATCGCATCATCAATCCCGCTCACCGGAATTCCACCGACGAAGAAGAGAAAGAATTGTTCGACGAAGGCTGGGAGATCGCCGAAGACTACGCGCTCGAAATTGCCGACGCATGGTTGGCCGCTCCCGATGCGATTGTCGAAGTCCCCGAACCGCCTGCGGACCTGCCTGTCGCTGACAATTACGAAGAATTCGTTGCGTTTCAAAATGGAGATCAAGCCGAGGCGTTGGCCGAATCAGTCAAGCGAGGCCAAGAGCTGTACTTGGGCAAAATCGCGTTGTGCAGCAAGTGTCACGGTGCGAAAGGGTTGGGCGATGGGCAAACAACCGACTTCGACGATTGGACCAAGGAATGGACGCTCGGCATTGGGATCAAGCCTGAAGATCGCGATAAGCTGATTCCGCTGCTGGCTCGTGGTGCGTTGCCGCCGATCAATGCGAAGCCACGCAACTTCACTACCGGGTTGTTTCATGGTGGCGGAACGGCTAGCGACCTTTACATTCGAATCACGCAAGGCATCGAGGGAACACCCATGCCCGCAGCCACCTACGTGGAAGGCGAATTCGAAGAGGACGACGTGTGGCACTTGATCAATTTCCTGCGTTCCTTGCAAACACCGCCGGAAGCAGAAGAAGAGTCCGCCGAAGAGGCAAAGCCAACCGAAGTCGCCGCTCGGTAGCGCGTAGGCCAGGTCCTACCTGGCTGGGTGAAATGCGAGTCCGTGATGCGCTCGCGAGCGAGTTTGAACCGCACGCCTTGGCCTCAGTCGCGGAGCGACGGCACTTGCATAGCCTTGGGTTTTTAACCCAAGGTCTCTTCGACGCCAAACGCGTCCAAGTCTCGGAGCGACGGTGTTTGGCAGTGAGTTCGGATCCACCTTTCGCCGCTTCGCCGCTTCGCGGCTTGGCGGCCGGTGACGGGGGCCCTGGACCTCGGGTTGAAACCCGAGGCTGTCGAATGTCACCGCTCCGTGGTTAGGAGACACCTTGGCCGTCGGGCATCTCACCGGCCACTCTAATGCAGGGCTTCAGCAAAGGCTTGTTTGAGCCTTGCTGCGGCGTCACCGGCTTGGTCGCTTTGGATGACCACGTTCACCTGCAGTTCACTGGTTGCGATCATTTCGACGTTGATTCCGGCGCTGGCCAATTGTTCGAACAGCACCGTGCCGACTTGCGTGTGGCTTCGCAATCCGATGCCGCTGACGCTGAGCTTGGTGATACCGGAAGCACCGCGAACGTCTCGCATTTCATGTTTGTCGCAGATCGCTCGGGCGACCTTTTCAGCTGTTTCGAGGTCGTTTTGTTCGACGGTCAAGCTGACACTGGTGCTGCCGTCTTCGCCGTCGTAGCCTTGCACGATCATGTCGATGAAGATGCCGGCTTCACCAATTTGTTCAAAGATATCGGCTGCCACGCCGACTTGATCGGGGACCCCGTCGAGTGTCACGCGAGCTTGCTTGGGAACGATGGAAATGTCAGTCAGTGTGAGCGCTTCCAAAGCGTCGTTTTGCAGTCGCGAGACGACGTCGGCGACATCGGCTTCTTTGGCATTGCTGGCTTTGATTTCGTTCCAAGTCTTGGCGTCGCTGGGACGTTGGTCCAACGAGAACGCTTCGTGCACCGCACGCAAGGCCGTGTTGGCTTGATCGCGAGGAACCAGGCAAGAGATTTTGATCTCGCTGGTGGTGATCATGTGGATGTTCACTTCGGCCTTGGCCAAGGCTTGGAACATGCTTGCCGCGACCGATTTTTGATGGGCCATTCCCAGCCCAACGACGCTGACTTTGGAGACTTGATCGTCATGGGTCACGCCATCGGCACCCAGTGAATCCAGGATTCCTTCAAGTGCAGCGAGAGTCTTTTTGAGTTCGCCACCGGCGACGGTGAACGACACGTCAGCCTTGCCAGACGTGCCGACGTTTTGAACGACCATGTCGACGGCGACTTTCTGCTCCGCGATCGCCGAAAAGATCTTCTGGCTCATGCCGGGAACATCCGGCACGCCCAACACGGTCACGCGAGCTTCGTCGCGGGTGAGCGCTGCGCCTGAGACGGGAGCGGTTTCCGATTCGGGTTGGGCGACGATCATCGTGCCGTCCTGGTCCGAGAAACTGCTGCGGACATGAATCGGGACCTCGAATTTCTTGGCGAATTCGATGGATCGTGAGTGCATCACGCCGGCGCCAAGGGATGCCAGTTCCAGCATTTCGTCGTAGCTGATCACGTCGACCCGACGGGCTTCGGCTAGCAGTCGTGGGTCCGTCGTGTACACGCCATCCACGTCGGTGTTGATCTCGCAAGCGTCCGCGCCCAGGACCGCGGCGAGTGCCACCGCGGTGGTGTCGCTTCCGCCTCGGCCAAGCGTAGTGATGTTTAAATCATCGTCGATGCCTTGGAAGCCCGCCGCGACGACGATGTTACCAGCGTCCAGCAAGCGTTCGATGCGGCCGGTGTCGATCGATTGAATCCGCGCCTTGCTGAAGCTGTTGTCGGTCTTCAGCCCGATTTGGCCGCCGGTCAAACTGACGGCTTTGGAACCCATGTTGTGGATCGCCATCGCGACCAGTGCCACGCTGACCTGTTCGCCTGTGCTGAGCAACATGTCCATTTCACGCGCTGGCGGTTCATCGCTGATTTGCGAAGCCAGATCCAACAATGTGTCGGTGTTTTTGCCCATCGCACTGACAACCATCACGACTCGGTGGCCGGCCTTTTGAGCGCGGATGGCCTTCCGTGCTGCGGCACGAATCTTTTCAGTGTCGGCAACCGACGTGCCGCCAAATTTTTGAACGATCAGGGACATGGAAGTGACGAAGCGAAACGAAAGGAAGGGGGAGGGGACTGGCAGTCCAGTTGTCATCGGGCTGGATCGATCAGCCTTTTTGAATGTAGGCGTCCATCATGGTCCAACCTGGATCGAACACCCATCCTGATGCGTTCGCAGAGACTTCGTCAAACGTCGTCGCTGAGTCGGCTTCGATGCCCGTGCCGGCCATGGTCAGAGGCACGGGGCCGTGCGTGTGTTTCTTGGTTCGGCAGAACGTGGGGTGATCGGGCAAGATCAACATGCGGTGTTCGTCGTGCTTGGAAAGAGCTTCCCAGAGCGGGGCGACGATATGCTGGTCGATTTGCTGTAGCGCTTCGATCTTGGCCTCAACATTGCCTTCGTGAGAGGCTTCGTCGGGGGCTTCGATGTGGACGCAGACGAAATCATAGTCCGCGAGGGCTTGGATTGCCGCTTCGCCTTTTCCGGCGTAGTTGGTGTCGAGGTACCCAGTGGCACCTTCGACTTCGATTCGTGGCCAACCGGCGAGGGCACCGATCCCGCGAAGCAAGTCGACGGCCGTGATCATCACGCCGCGAATTCCATAGCGTTCCTCAAACGTTGACAGCTGCGGCGCACCGCCGGAACTCCACAACCAAACGTGGGTCGCGACGTCTTTGCCGGCGGCTTTGCGAGCCACGTTGATGGGGTGCTTGGCCAGAATCTCCGCTGACGCGTTCATCAGATCGACCAAGATCTGGCTGCCGGGGCCACGCGGGAAATCATCGATCACGCTGAGGTCGGTCAAGTCGTGCGGGGCGCTCGATCGCGTCGCTTTGGTGAATGGCGACGGATGATCCGCGTCTCCGCGATACAGCATCAAGTTGCGATAGCTGACTCCGGGAACAAATTCCAATCGGCCGGCCAAGTCGGAATCGCTCAAAGGGCCGTTTTCGCCAAATAGTTCCTTCGACAAATCCGCCAGCAACGTGGTCGCTTCTTCGGTGCTGATGTGATCGGCGGTGAAGTCGATCATCGTCTGGTCGCGAATCGTGACCAGGTTGCATCGCACGGCGCAATCGTGCGGCCCCAATTCGATGCCTTGTGCGGCCGCTTCCAAGGGGGCTCGGCCGGTGAAGCACACGTTGGGGTCGTAACCCAGCAGGCACAGGTTGGCGATTTCGCTGCCCGCCGGGAAATCAATGGGCGTGTTGTCGGTCACGCCGACACGGCCCAGCGACGCGATTTTGTCCATCGCGGGCAGGTTGGCGGCTTGCAGCGGTGTGCGTCCGTTCAGCGGTTCGAGCGGTTCGTCGGCACAGCCGTCGGGGATGATCAGGACATATTTCATGGCGAAGGCTCCGCCTGGATGGTCGAAAGAATTGCGGCAGTTTCGTTGAACACTCGCGAAAACGAAAGGGCCCGACCAAAACGGATGTCGTGGGAACCCGCAAAATTGCCCCAGTCGTCGCCATCGTTGCTGTCCGAGCAATCCATCCAGACCGCCGCCAGGAAAGCGGACTTTCGCCAGCCGAACAAAAATCAGTGGTGAAGAGGGAGGGCGTGACCCATCCTTGAGAGGAAGTCGAGATCTCTCTCATTCCAAGTCCATTGGCTAGCGATGCATTCTGCCCCACCACCATCGGATTCCCAACCAGCCACGGGGGCTTTTCCCGGCCATTCTTCGGGAGGCTCCTGGGAACCCTCGTTCTCCCAAAATTCGTGGGAGCCTTCTGCCGAACCCGTGGCTCTTGCGGTCCGCAGTTCGGATGAGGTGCGCCAGTTGGCTCGCGCCGTTCGCAAGGGACGCGATGTGTCACAGGCCGTTCCACTGTCAGACCAGCCAACCCAAGACGCGGGCGAATCGAGTTCCCCTGATTCGGTGGAGTCTGCGTCGGCCCTGAAGCCACATCGCCGGATCCTGGAACTGGATGCTCTGCGTGCGATGGCGGCGATCAATTTGGTGCTGTTCCACTTCACGCATGTTTACGCCGTCAAGTTTGGCTTCTCCAGTCCGCTGGGCGGGGAATGGCCATACGGTGCCTACGGTGTCGAACTGTTCTTCATTCTCAGCGGTTTCGTCAACAGCATGTCGCTGATGCGTCGTGGCAAGCCAACGGAC
>NZ_JBICHO010000466.1:0-12263 GCF_043100905.1 Rhodopirellula sp. JB055
CGAGGTACTGGTAAGTCGCCGCGGAGGCACGCGACCGATCTTGACCAACCGAGTCAAAGATCTGGTCGACGCTCACGGCATCGTCGCGGGATGAATCCGCCGAGAGTTCGTTGATCTGTGAATCACTCACCTTGCCACGAGAATCCATCGCTTGCCGAAAGTGCGGGATGAAGGCCGCGTTCTGAAGCAGCAATCGCATCCGGTTTTGATCGCTTGCAACCGTGCGGTAGGCGTACTGCAATGCATTGGTCGACGTCGCCGAGTGCAACGCGACGATCGCCGGTTGCTGCATCACCATCTCGCCCGCCGACAAGAACAATGCATCGCTGATCGATTGAGGATGCACACCTGATTGAATCAAGTTCGCCGTTTCCCGAACGGCATCTTCCGGTGTCGCTTGGCGAAGCGTCTTCAAGTGTTCGATCGCTGCCTGAGCGTCGACCTTTCCCTCATTCCACCCAGTCTTCATTTCGTTGACAAGTTGCTGCGTCACTCGAACCGCGCGATCCGCGGCCAAGTCACTCGTCGATGGATTGGGTTCGCCGCTGTGATTGAGCAAAGCGTAAGTGAGCGATCTCAACACCGGTTCAGCATACCTCCATCCAATGCACTGCAAAGTCCGAAAACCGTTGGCGACGTAGATGGCTTTGTGACCGATGCTGCGGAAGTCACGACAACCAAAGTAGGCCATCGACTCAAAGACTTCATTGGCCCCCGCGCATCGGACGTACCCCGTGATCGCGGCATCGGCGGCTTCCACGTCCCAGTTCTGCATCGCTTCTTCGAAGGCACGCTTGGCCCGATGCGGTGGCGGCACGGCAGATTCGTTGACCGCCGACATCGTCCAATCACCTTCGTTGACATCCCTCGCCTGCGCGGACTTGAAGTAATCCAACGCCCAGAAGATTGGCAACCAACGATCTTCATCCGGAGAACCGAGACTGGCCAAGTGAGCCGAGTTGACGACCAACACCGCGTGGAACTTGTGTCCGACGGAAGGACGAGGCTGGACATTGCGGATCCCTGCCAACAACAGTGCGGTCAGCACCTCGCGGTAACCGGTCCCACGACGGATTTTGTCTGCGAACACTTGAACGACGCGTTCACGAGGAGTGTCCTCGAGCAGCCGAACCAGTGGCTCGATATCATCGCTGAACCGAACCGCATTGTGATCCAATTTGGCTTCCGCTGCGCTGACTCGCGGCAAACCGCGCATCATCGCGAATTCGGTCATCGCCAAGGCAGCCGACCCGCCGCCGAGCAGTCCCATGAACTTGCGACGTTGCAAGGAAGAATTCTCGCTTGTCATTTGATTTTGGTTCGTTGGGTTCATCACAATCATCCTTCTGGAGGAATGAAATCCGTTGGCCCACCTGATCGCCGTCGGCCCTCTGTTTGATTGTAGAGGTTGCAACCACCCCACGCATTCTTTCGCCTTCTCACTCAAGACAAACGCATCAAAGCTCGTGGTTCTGTTTCGCTTTGCGGTACTGGCTGGGGGAGAGTCCCGTCGCACGCCGAAATTGCCGGGTGAAGGCGCTCTGATCCGCATAGCCGGCTTCTTGTGCGATTTGCACGATCGGTTGCTGGGTGGTTTCGAGATGATGACATGCGAAATCGATGCGTTGCTTCAGCAACCACTGGCCTGTGTTGAGCCCAAACGCGATTCGCATTCGGCGGTCAAGCTGAAATCGAGAAAGATTCGCGACTTCAGCCATCTCGGACACGCTGGTCGGTTTGTTTCGATACCGTTCAGCAAACGCGACCGCTTTGGCAACGCTTTGGTAGTCGTCGCTGGATTTGTTCGGTCGGCCCAGGTCACGCGAGATACCGACCACTCCAACGGAATTCCCGTCGCGACCGCACAAGGGGTACTTGTTGGTCAAACACCAGCCCACATCTCGAGACGCGTACAGGTGCAATTCCAATTGGGCTTCAAGCGGTTTGCCGGATCGCAAAACGGCTTTGTCCTGTGCCGTGAAGATTCCTCCGAAAGGCGCCCGCAAAATCTGCTCGGAAGTGCGGCCGATCAACTGCGATTTTTGCTTCAAACCACAACGCTGCACCAGCGTTTCATTGACGACGACGTAGTGACCGTCCGCATTTTTGATGAAGTACACGGTGTCGTGTAGACCATCGAACAGACGCTCGGCCGTGAAGGGTTCGGCGAGCAGTTCGAACAACTGGTCAGGCAGGGGGCTAGACGTCATGAGCAATTGTGCGCATTTTCAAGTTGCTTGTCGAGCCTCGGACAAGACGACCAGGCCACCGACAGATACCTTGGGGCCAACTTACACGTTTCCATTGCGATTGCAGAGTCACCTTGCCATGAGCACCAGCCACCCTATCGACGCTTCCATTTTTCAAGGCTGCATTCCCGCCCTGATGACGCCCTGCGACGCCGATCGAAAAATCAACTTTGCGGGGTTGGTTCGCAAGGCTCGCGAACTGATGTCCGCCGGGATGACCGGGGTCGTCTACTGCGGATCCATGGGCGACTGGCCGCTGCTGACGGACGAACAACGCCAGCAAGGTGTTCGCGAATTGACCGAAGCCGGTGTTCCTGTGGTGGTTGGGACGGGTGCACAAAATACGTCGCTCGCAGTGGCTCATGCCAGCCATGCTGCCGAAGTCGGCGCCGCAGGATTGATGGTCATCCCGCGTGTGCTTTCACGTGCGACCTCCCCCATCGCTCAACGCAATCACTTTGCCGCGATTCTGTCTGCCGCACCAACGACACCCGCAGTGATCTACAACAGTCCCTATTACGGTTTCGAAACCAAAGCGGACCTGTTCTTCGACTTGCGAGCCGAGTTTCCAAACCTGGTCGGATTCAAAGAATTCGGTGGTGCCGCATCACTCTCCTACGCCGGCGAACACATCACTCACTCCAGCGACGATGTACTGCTGATGGCGGGTGTCGACACGCAGGTTTATCACGGGTTTGTAAAGTGCGGTGCCACAGGTGCAATCACCGGAATCGGGAACTGCCTTCCGCTGGAGGTGTTGAAGTACGTCGAACTGTGCGAAGCCGCTGCCAATGGCGATTGTCAAGCCGACCAGTTCGCCCGTGAACTGTCCAACGCATTGACGGTCCTGTCGACATTCGATGAAGGCCCCGATTTGGTCCTCTACTATAAGTATTTGCTGTATCTGCTTGGTGACACGGACTATGAATTCCAACTGAACGCGTCGGACGCTCTCTCGCCGAGCCAAGCCCGATACGCCGAAAAGCAACTGGCCCTTTTCCAAACGTGGTGGAAGAACTGGTCAGGTAAATCCTACTCCTGTTCATGAGCTCGCGATCATGAACGCTCACTCGTCGCCTGAGTCCGTCACCATTGTTGGGGCGGGCGTTGTCGGAATCGCTTGCGCTCACTATTTGGCGGAAGCCGGACTTGACGTCACCGTCATCGACCGCGGATTCATTGCTGCGGAATGTTCCCATTCCAATTGCGGTTACATCTGCCCTAGCCACGCTCTGCCTCTGACCGAACCGGGTGCTTTCTCAGTCGCCTTAAAATCGGTCTTCAACCCGAAGTCTCCGTTCCGAGTCAAACCGCAACTCAATCCAGCCCTTTGGAACTGGATGTTGCAGTTCGCCAAACGTTGCACGCACCAGAAAATGCTGGCGGCAGGCAAACCGCTGCAGGCAATCCTGGAAGCCTCGATGAGCGAATACCATTCGCTGATGGAACGACTGAAGCTGGATTGCGAATGGAAAGAAGAGGGCCTGCTGTACGTTTTGCAAACCGAACGCGGCATGGAATCGTTTGCGAAAACCGATCGATTGGTGTCCGAAGAGTTCGGCATCCCAGCGACTCGCATCGACGGAAACAACCTGCCTAAATTTGATCCCGGCCTAAAGGATGGCTTGGCAGGCGCGTTCCTGTACCCCAACGACACTTCGGTGCGTCCGGACAAACTGAACTCGCAATGGGCGACGAATCTAAAAGAACGAGGCGTTCGTTTCGTTGAGAACTGCGAGCTGAAATCCGTCCGAAAAGAAGCCGGCCGGATCGTCGCCATCGAAACCAAACAAGGTGACTTCACCAGCGACCACTTTGTTTTCGCAATGGGAGCCTGGAGCACTAAATGGGAATCGGCACTTCAATGTTCCGTCCCGGTCCAACCGGGCAAAGGTTACTCAGTCACCATCGAGAAACCGGATCACTCGCCCCGCCACCCGATTCTCTTTCCTGAACACAAGGTTGGTGTCTCGCCATTTGACGATGGGTTACGCTTCGGATCGATGATGGAATTCGCAGGCTATGACACCTCCATTCCCAAACATCGAATTCAGCAACTTCGCGATTCAGCTCGGCCCTATTTGGTTGCTTCCGTTGACGGGCCAGCCCAATCACAATGGTACGGCTGGCGACCGATGACCTGGGACAGTTTGCCGATCATCGGTTCGCTGCCGGAACTCAAAAATGGCATGCTTGCAACGGGCCACAACATGCTGGGTTTAAGCCTTGCTCCGGCAACGGGACGTTTGGTTGCCGAAATGATCACCGGTCGAACAACACACCTGGACCCGACGCCATACTCTCCGAGCAGGTTTGCATGAACCTTCGACTGGTCATCTTTGGTTGCCTTCTTCTCTCGATCCGGTCGTCGAGCTACGGGCAATCGCCACTGCCAGTCAATTCGGGCCATTGGCTACAGACGCCCAAACTGTCCCAAGGGGATCCTACCACCGGCAAACGAGTGGCCGTCACTCCGGTTGAATACGCCGAAACCGATGTGCACCACACCGTCTACCTTCCGCAAGACTGGACGGCAGGCGGGAAATCGCTGCCGATCATCTTCGAATACACCGGCAATCACTTTCCGGCGTCAGGGTCGACAGGTGAAGTCGCCGACGCGGGATTGGGATTTGGATTGTCCGCTGGCCAATTCATTTGGGTGACGTTGCCGTTCATCAGCAACGACCACCAAAACAATCAAATCACTTGGTGGGGCGACGAACAGGCGACGGTGGAATATGCCAAGACCAACGTCCCCCGAATCATCAAGCAGTTTTCCGCAGATCCAGACCAAGTGTTCCTCTGCGGATTCTCGCGAGGTGCGATCGCGGTGAACTACATCGGATTGCATGACGATGAAATTGCCAACTTGTGGACCGCCTTCATCACCCACGACCATTTCGATGGCGTGCGTGAATGGCGAGGCACCGCGTGGGGAAGTCCTCTGGCAAAGTACCGATCTGAAGCAAGCGAGCGACTCCATCGCGTGGCAAATCGCCCCTACTTAGTTTGCCAGAACGGGTCCTATGGAACGGAACCGTTCATCGTCAACGTTCTTCCCGAAGCTCGCAACTTCACCTACTTGTCGATCAACACAACCGAAGCACTCGGGCCATTCCCAAACGAATTCGCCAAGGCCCCGCATAATGATCGCTGGTTGAACCGCCCCAACCGATACCGCACAGAAGCTTGGAAGTGGATGAAGCGAGTTCTATCCGAACAAACGAACAAGACGTCGAACTAAGACGATCTAATTTGGGGATTGGGGCCAGGGACTCCTCGTTGCCAGTTTGGATTGAAACGCCTCAAAACCACCGCCTATGGGAGACAAGCCGTGATGGCTCGCACGTTGGTTGAAAAGGGCGTCTGTTTTGTCGAACTGTCATGCACGTTCTATGACCTGTGGGACGGGTCGAGAGAAGCGAGGGGAGCCATGACATTTCAAATAAAACTTGTGCGAACGCATCGCAACCACGACCCAATACATTGAACAGTCCAGACGAACATCCAAACGGCTCACCGAATACCCCGAATCATCGCCGCCCAGCTTGAGTCCCCACTGACAATCAATCAGTCAGTCACTCGTCTGCCGCAGAGGCAAGTGCACGTTGAATGAGTGCAACTTTTCTTTCGTTTCCTCGGCCGCACAAAACAGCACGGTTGGTTTGCCGTCTTCCAGGTACAACTGCGGGCGTTCAAGACGGTGGACGGACTGCAGAGTCCCGTCCGACCACGGAATGATGCGTTCTGTCACCAACGGTGATTTGGCGGGTTCCCAGTTCAAACCATCCAGTGACTGAAACAGCGCCAAGGAGTCACTGCCGGTTCCATTGAAGTGTCCCTTGTGATCATTGACGATCGCCCAGCACATGCCATCCTGGAACCAGATGTACGGGTCTTCCGCTGGAAAGGCGACTCCCGGGGCGGTGAACAACGGCATGTTCTGTTTTCGGAACGGTCCGGTCGGTGATTGCGATGTTGCCGCTAAGTGAACGACGGGACCACCGAACGGGATGCGTCCGTTTTTGCCGACGGCTTTGTAAATCAACACATAGATGCCATCATCCCGACGCAGAATCGACGGGTTGCTCACCATCAATGCATCCGATGCCGACTCATTTTCGCTGATGTCGATCAGTGGCTCGTCAAAACGTTTCCATGGTCCGTTGGGGTGATCGGCCACCGCAACTCCAATGCGTTGATTGTTGCGATGAATCGGGTTCAACTTTTGCGTCGCATTCCCATCACCGGTGTTTCCCATGTGATAGAGATAGTACTTCCCATCGAACTCGTGCACGGTCGGGTTGTGAGTGCACATGCCGTCCCACAGTTGTTCGCCGCGAACGGGCAAAGCCACATCGACAAAATGATATGGTCCCAAAGGATCATCCGAGACGGCGTGGGCAACCTCAGAATGGGTGACCCAAGCCATGTGCCCCAACTCTCGCGGCCAACGACTGTAGAACAAATGGCAGATTCCGTCGGCGTCGCGCACCATGCTTCCGCCCCAAATGTAGAAATCCTCATCGATGAACTTCGCGTTTGCAGGCACCGGCCTAATCATCGAGTTCAAATCCAAATTCGGCCGGGCACGTTCGCCTCGGGAGGCTTTTTCAACCGCCTCTGTTCGTGAGTCCTCTTCTTTCCTGACATTCACGCCGTGAGCGTCGTGCCACTTCGGCGGCAAATTGTCGGCATCCCAGGCCTCAATCATTCGCGATAACCGATCCACTTGTTCAGGATGCTGCTCGGCTAAGTTTTCGCGTTCCCAGGGGTCGTTCGCCAAATCAAACAGCAGCTTTCGGTTTTTGTAGCGACTGTCCACCAACTTCCAATTCCCGTCGCGAATCGCATAGCCATACGAATCGTCGCCCATCGAATATCGCCAAAACAACGGCCGCTTGGGTAACTCCGTTCCCGCGTCGGTCAAACCGGGCAACAAGTTTTGGCCGTCCAGCTTTTCGTTCTTTGTCGGGTCCAATCCTGCAGCAGCAAGAACGGTGGGAAAGACATCGAGAGCCGTGACAGGCGACTGCTCGCGAACTCCACTCGGCAACGTCCCTGGCCAAGAAACCAAGAACGGAACCCGAATACCGCCCTCGAACAGCATCCCTTTGTGGCCACGATAAGGAAAATTCATCGCGTGCTCTCGCCGCCCACCGTTGTCGCTGTAGAAGACAATCAACGTGTTGTCGCCCAACCCCGATTCGCGAATTTGCTCGACGACTCGCCCAATGCCTTCGTCCATCCCAGCGACCATCGCTCCGTAAACCGCTCGGCCCCCGTACTCGATGTGTGCCGTCTTCTGTAGATGAGCCCGGGTGGCTTGGTCGGGAGCATGCGGTGCGTTGTACGCCAAGTACAAGAAGAACGGTTCCGTCTCATGACGCTGAATGAACTTGACCGCTTCCGTCGAGAAATCATCCGTCAAATATGTCAACGATTCACGAGCAACCGGTTCATCACCGCGATGCACACCGAGCAAAGGATCCTTTCTTCCTAAGTCTCCCCAATAATTCAATCCGCCTCCACTGAAGCCAAACCACTCATCGAATCCACGGCGATTGGGCCAGAACGGTTTCGCGTCGCCCAGGTGCCACTTGCCAATTGCACCGGTGACGTAACCGGCTTCTTTCAAAACATCCGCCAGCGTCGTTTCCGAAAGCGGCATCCCCGGCGTGTCTTCACCGTACCACTGCGGATCCGGTTCCGGATTGCCCTCGTGCCCAAACCGCTGTTGATGCCTTCCCGTCAACAATCCAGCGCGACTGGGACTGCAATAAGGATGCGACGCGTAGCCGTTGGTGAAGACCACGCCTTTCCCCGCCAACTCATCCAATCGCGGTGTGGGAATCTCCTTGCATCCATTGAAACCCACGTCGCTGTAGCCAAGGTCATCCGCAACAATCAAAACAATGTTGGGGCGATCCTTCGCATAAACACTCGACACACAAAGGCCGAGTAGGACAGCCAAAAACAAAAGACTACTTCGCTTCAACATGAGAGCACTGACAGGATGATAGGGAATTGAATCGGCAACGGAGTCCATCACTTCGACTTGTAATCTTTTTCGCTATCGGCCGTGTAGCGAAGCACCGCGGGAAATCCTTCGCCGCGAGCGTCTGTGAGCTGTTGTTTCCAAACGCCGCGAAGCTCTTCCAACTGCGATTTCGCGGCGGGATTGTCGATCAGATTGTTCAGCTCGTCCGGATCGTTTTCCAAATCAAACAACTCTTCATAAATCGGTTCCTCACCACGCAAAGATGCCTCGGCATGGTGCCGATACACCGCGATTTCATTGTCGTGAATGCCATACAGCAGGGTGGACGACTTCATCCCCAGATCCTTGGCCGCCTGAATTTTGACCGACGCCGGAACACGATCGTTGCGGTAGTACCGGATGTATTTCCAACGCTTGTCCTGGACCGCCTCAATGCGAGGGTTGCCGAAGTGTGTTACCCACAGGTTTTCGGTGAAAACATGGGCGCGAATCTCACCACCTTTCCCGCTCAACAGCGGCCGCAATGACAGGCCTTGAAAGGTATTTGGCTTTTCAATTCCAGCCAAATCCAGCATCGTTGCGGCGATGTCGATCGTTTGAACCAACTCGTTGCAACGAGCCCCTCTCAGAACCGTCGGCAGTTCGGGATCGAAGACGATCATTGGCACATGCGTTGTCTGCTCGTAGCACAACGCTTTCCCACCGAGACCGTGTTGCCCCATGAACAACCCATGGTCAGAACAAAAAATGATGATCGTGTTGTCGTCCACGCCTTCTGTCTCGAGCTTGGTGCGAAGGTTTCCGATCAAACGATCGATCCCGGTCATGGATTGCATCTGCCGAAGGGTGCGTTCTCGTAACGCCTCGGGAGTGTCGACAAAGTCGTAGCTGGCCTGCCGTTCACTCGCTCGCAACACATCCGCTGGCAAACGCGGCGTCTCAATCTCGTCTTTCGCGACGTAGTGCTCTGGCAAAGGAATCTCGATGTCACGGTAGAGCGATTTGTAGATCTCATCGTCGCTCTCTCGCTGTTGCATGGTGCCCGTTCCCGCACTGTGCGGCAGGTTCAAACAGATGCTCAGGCAAAACGGCTTGTCCGCCGGACGTTCGTCCAGAAATCGAACGGCACCATCCAAGCGATGTTCATACGACAAAAAATCCTGAGCACCTTCGTTAACGATTTCAACTTGCGTGTCGTAAGCCGCCCCCTCAAAGATCTCATGGACATCCTTGGGATAAAACCGGATGTGACCGTGACCGGCATAGAAGTAATCAAATGACTCTTCCATCAAACCGCTGTTGTAGCCGCCCTTTCCGATCGGCGCGTGGTTCTTTCCGACATAGCCGGTGTAGTAACCATTCTCTCGCATGATCACAGGATAGGACTTCGCCCAGGCCTCGGGCGCGACACTGGTTCCTGAATTGAAGTTCACGCCGTGCTTGCGTTCGTACTGACTGAGAAAGATCGAGATTCGACTCGGAGTGCAGATCGCACTGGTCACGTAGGCTCGGTCAAAAAAAACGCCTTCGCGAGCCAACTGGTCGATATTCGGCGTCCGAGTCAACTCGTTTCCGTCGCAGCCCATCATTCCGTAGGACTGGTCGTCCGTCAGGACAAACAGAAAATTGGGCCGCGACTCAGCACCGACAGCACCGGACGAAAAAATCGTCGCGAAAATCAAACACGACGATGCGAGTAAGAGCGAAGGTTGGTTTCTCATGAATTCAAAACAGAAGAGGGCAGGGGAGTGATTTGGATACGAGGATGATCAAGGCATAGAAAAATCCAGTGCAGCCCGATCTCACTCCGTCGCGAAAACCTGGAGGTTGTCAAAATCGATGCTGGTCCCATTGACCGTCATTCCAAATTGAGTCTTGGTTGGATGAGCGAACCCAGGTGAGTCCAACGAAACCACCTCTTCTCCATCGAGCCGAACACTCATCACAGTTCCATCGATCTCTAGATCCAGGTGATGCCAGGTGCCTTGTTTGGCTTCAACGGCTGCCGAAGCTTGGGTGCGAGCCAACAGCTCATCCAGCTCCTTCTGCTCTTCCGGCGAAAGCGATTTCGCTTTTCGTTTCTCACGAACGTCCAGGTTCATCGATCCGACTTTGTCATCGCTGATCGAAATGCGTTTGGGTGACAGCGATGCGCGAGCAACGTGCCCCGCGTGCACCGATTTGTCGTTGTCATCGTCAATCACGAAATTGAACCGACTTCCACCATTGAACCGAAAGTCAAACGCGACATGCAGATCGCCAAACTCCATTTGCTTTCGCATCGTCGAACCGTGGTCGTCTCGAATCTGCTCCCCATACAACACGCCGTCCCGAATCTTCCAAGCCGTCTCCATCCCACGACCGGTCCGATATCCATCGCCGAGTACCGTACGGCCATCAAAGGTATCTTCGAACACAACCATTTTTGTGGAATCGGTCTTGGCCTCTTCGTCAGCCGAAAGCATCGGTTGCGAAAAGATACAGAACGTCGAAAACACAATCAGACAGTTAACTCGTGACATAAAACAGAACTTTCGAGCGATTGAAATAGGGATCAGTTCACAGGGAGAGGCATCGTGCGGGCAAGGCAAATGCCCTACGTGTCGATCTCATAACCAGAGCGGTAAGGTCGCTTCATCATCGCAGCCGCCTGTTCGTCGCCAACAACACTTTCCGATGCCTGATCCCACTGAACTTTGCGTCCGAGCCGGCAACAGATTCCAGCCAGGTGACACACGTTGAGCATTTTCATGTGTGAATGCACGTCGGAGATAGGCAGCACCCGGTGGTCGATTGCATGCATGAAGTTTGCCCAGTGAGCCGGCCGGTCATTGCCTTCCATTGGCATCCCGCGATAAATCTTGGATACAGCATCTTCGGCAAGTGGATTCGATTCCAACTCCTCAACGGGTTTGCCGACCAACTTGCCACGATTGACGAAAATCCGGCCTCGTTCGCCTTCGAATAGAATTCCATTGTCAACGTCGTGGCGAATATTCATCTCGACATCGCCATCAGCGAAAGCCACCTTCAGATCGAACGCCCGCGCAGTGTTGTAGCGATTGTTCTGCAGCGGCATCCCGTCGCGAAATTCAACGTCGTGTTTGGCAGTCCCATCGACCGACACGGGATCATTGTTCTGTCCTGCAGCCGCGATTCCCAGCATGGCGATATCGACGTGGTGGGCTCCCCAGTCCGTCAACTTTCCGCCGGAATGTTCGTACCACCACCGAAAATGAGTGTGCCCGTTGGTGTAATTTTTGTCCGGCCGCTTGGCGTCTAACGCGTAGCGATATTCCATCTCAGGGCCCGGGCCCAACCAACGATCCCAATCCAATCCTTTGGGCACATCGGCAACCGGAATCTCGGGACTCCATCCCCCCGCATCGATCCCCACGACCAAGCGTTTGAGTTTGCCCAACCGGCCTTCCGCGATGATTGCCAGAGCACGATTGAATTTGTCGAAACTGCTACGTTGTTGCGTTCCGACTTGGACGACGCTCCCGGTTTGCTTTTGAACCTTGCGAACCAATTTCCCTTCGTCGATTGTCAAGGTCAGCGGTTTTTCGCAATACGCGTCTTTTCCCGCCAACATCGCCTCAATCAATATTTTCGCGTGCCAATGATCGGGCGTCGAAATCTGAACCAAGTCAATGTCATCACGAGAAATCACCTCGCGATAATCTCGGAACAATTCAGCATTGCCCTCACATAACAATTCGTTGCCGTGCTTCAGATGCTCTTCGTCAACATCACACAGAGCGACCAGGTCCGCGAATTCTTTTCCCACGGGCGCGGTCCTCGTCCCGTTCCCTCCGACGCCGATCAACGCAAACCGTTTCCGTTCATTCGGTGACTTGGCAAGCGACTGCCGAGCAGGCATCCCCCACGGAGTCAGAGTAGCCGCCGTGACAAATCCGGCGGTCTTCAAAAGATCTCGGCGAGACTTCAAGGCACGGGGAAAGTCCATAAACAATCAATCGTGGAGGGCTGAGAATGTGGGTGTGAAATGC
>NZ_JBICHO010000467.1:0-3632 GCF_043100905.1 Rhodopirellula sp. JB055
TGCTGCTGGCAATTCATCCAGCGGGCGTTCGCCGGCGACGCCATCGGAGTTGCGGTATCAATCGCAACGCGCCAATTCTGCGACGATGGAACGCACGACATTGGATCCGCGTGAAACACTGGACCTCAAGCGGTTGGCGGAACGTTCTGTGATTCGGCACAGCGACAGCAACCGATTCAGCTTGGATTTTGAAATCGAAGCGATTGGCGGCCGAGGTGTCGAAGCGATCGAGCTCTATGGGACCACCGACGGTGGGCTGAACTGGAAACGTTGGGGCACGGACCCTGACAAAGCCAGCCCGTTTGATATTGAAACCAACGGCGAAGGCATCTTCGGATTCCAAATCGTGGTCGTCGCTGCCAACGGTTTGACCAGCCCAAGTCCGCTCAGCGGCGATGCACCCGATATTGTGGTGGTGGTCGACCAAACCGAACCCGAGGTCAGTATCACGGGGGCTCGCTACGGGGAAGCCGATCGTGCTGGTTCTTTGGTAATCGCTTATCGATGCCAAGACCAATATTTGATGTCGCGTCCGATCACGCTTTCCTTTAGTGATACACCTGAAGGACCGTGGACCACGATCGCGGCTGGGTTGCGAAACCTGGGTGATTACGTGTGGCCCGCGGACCCACAATTGCCTCGTCAGATCTATTTGCGAATCGATGCCACGGACCAGGCTGGCAATGTCGGCAGTTACGTGCTCGATCAGCCGGTGGACACTCGTGGGTTGGCCCCGCGGGCTCGCATTCGCGCGTTCCGATCCATTTCGAGTCGATAGTGCTTATTCGCGTCCAACGCGCTGACCACGAATCCTGCTTTTCAACGGATCCTGATAATGTCGCTTGAGCCATCTTCTCCCATGCGGATTTTGCTCAGCCAGCCGGGTGATCTCTCCGATTGCATTTTGACGTTGCCGGTTGCCTGCTCGCTCAAAGAGTATTTTCCCGACTCGCATGTCAGCATCGCAGTGGGTGTCGAGAAAACGGATTTCTTGGAACAGCACGCAGCCATCGACGAAATCCTGGAGCTGCCCGTCCGATGGAACCGATCGCCACGAGGCATTCGAAGCGTCAAGCAAACGTTGAACTCACAATCCTTTGATGTTGCCATCGATTGCGATGATTCATTCGTTTCCGCTTTCGTTTGCCAGTTGTCGGGTGCCACGCGTCGAATCGGTTGGGACACGATGCCCCGTTTTGCACCGCGACGCAGCTTGCTCAACGAGTTGGTGACTCCGGTGTTTCACCACGTCGTGGATCGTCGGTTGGAATTGTTGACTCCGCTCGAGATCGATCGCCCGCAAGCCCGATTCGATTGGCCGGTGGATTCAAGGGGTCACCAATGGGCGATGCGGTATCGACATCGCTGGTCTGGACAAGATCTGGCGATGATGGATTCCGGGCGGGTTTCCTCTTCGGTCGGCTGGATGTTCGATCGCTACGCGGCGACAGCACGATATTTGGCGGACCGTTTTCAGATGCACTCCATCGTGACTTGGCGAACGTTCGAGGAACGATTGAAGGCCGAGCAGATCGTTGCTTGCGCCGGGGACGCCGCTTCGCTGGCACCAGACATGACGCTATCATTGGCCGCTGCACTCAGTCCGTTGGCCCGAGTGGTGATCGCGGAAGACACGCCGATGCTGCATGCGTCCGTCGCTGCCGGGGCCAACGTGGTCGGTTTGTATGGTCCACTGGAAGGAACCGGATCGCCTTCCGCTCGCGGACCGTACCAACAACACGCGTTGGCAATGGAAAACAAAGCCCGCGGCGGATTGCCTTCTCGGGAAGCCATTAACCGGGTCGGCGTCGAACATGTCTGCCAATGGATCGATCAACTTCAGGCCCCTGCGTTCGCCGAGGCAGCCTAACTCCAACTGCTCCAATCTCCACTGTTATGACCGACCGCGTTGGCATCGTTCCCTTTGGCAATGCGGCCGAGAGCTATCACCGGATGCTGCCGGCGTTCCCAGGAACGCTTGGTGAGCCCCGTGATGCGGCCTTGCGGCAGGTGCAATTCAGTCATGACTTGGCAAATGCGGACTGGTTGGTGGTCGCTCACCTGACCACGGAAGTTCTCACGACGACCATACCAAGGTCACGACGCATTCTGGTCACCGGCGAGCCTTCTCCCGCGGTCGATATTGGTGCCAGCAATGCCAATCAATTTGGCGTCTTGATCTCTCCCTACAACATTCCCGGCTTCACCGGGACTTGGGTGCCGAGTCATGGTGGATTGCCGTGGTTCTTCGGAAGGCAAACCGAATCGCTGCATCGACTGGAAGATCTCGAGGCGCTGCCCGCGCCTGAGAAGTCACCGACGATCTCGGCTGTGATTTCCACCAAGGTGTTGCACGAAGGCCATCGACAGCGTTTGCGGTTCGTGCACCGGTTGCAAGAAGCGATCGGCGACCGCTTGCATTTGTATGGTCGCGGCATTCGTGAAGTGAGCGACAAAGCCGACGCGATCTTGCCGCATGCGTATCACCTGTCGCTCGAGAATGTTTGTGAGCCCAACTATTGGACCGAGAAGATCAGCGATGCGTTTCTGGGGTATTCCCTTCCGTTGTACGCGGGGTGCACCAACATCGAAAACTGGTTTGATCCTGACAGTTTTGTGACGCTCCAGCTCGATGACATCGATGGCTCAGTCAAGCAAGTTCAACAGATCCTTGATAGCGATCTCTACTCGCAGCGTTTCAATGCGATCCGGCGAAGTCGCGAACGAGTCCTGCATCACGAAACGCTGTTTCATTTGATCGCTCGAACGATGGTTGCCAATCCGAGCGACGAACCACGCATGGCCACGGCAGAAACGATCCGCACCAAGCCGGAACGAACGGTTTGGCAAAAGATTCGCAAGGAGTTCAAACGCACCTATCACCGGCTCACGTTTCGACCGTGACGCCGTCGCCGAATTCGCCAGGATTCGGACTCTCTCGGTAGCCGGATTCGCCAAGAATTCGGACGTCGAACAAGTGGGACGTCTGAATTCTGGCGAATCCAGCTGCGATGTGCCTGTTTTAGCGTTCGCCCCAAAGACGGCCGAGGAGGTCGTGCAGCGCTCGGTCATGTTGCTTGAGTTCGGCTCGCACGAAAGGGAAGAAGTCGTTGCGATAGAAGTAAGCCTCGGTGCCTTCAGCGAAGTATTCCTTGTGGTTGCTCAGCCCGTAGTGGCGAACGGTTTGGCCAGTGTACAACAACACGTTTTCGTACCGCTTGCCCGCTTTGGCTTCTTCAAACGCAGCGATGATTTCCGGTTGATCAAAGCTCAAGAATTGATCGTGGTAGGCGTGCGCCAATTCATGCAGAATCATGGCGGGATGCTTGAGCATCTGCTCCTTCGATAGCAACTGGTTCGCTCGCGGGAGGTGAACCTTCTTCGTCAGTCGCTCATCGTGACCATTGGCCAGCAACCAACCGCGGCTGGGATGGTACTGCATCGTTTCCAGGTTTGGGTGTTCTGATTCCAGCCAAATCTCGATCTGCTGCAGCTTCGCAAGTGTTTTAGAAGGGATCAAAATCTGGATGCGTTGCAGATGATTGGCAAGCATCGTCAGCGAGCGGTGATCGCTCTCGGAAACACCGTCTCCTGAACGCGCTTCACCCAGAAGAACGGGTTCGACGTGCACC
>NZ_JBICHO010000468.1:0-5796 GCF_043100905.1 Rhodopirellula sp. JB055
TTTGAAGTGCTCCCCCCAAACTTCGTTTCGGGAGAGGTGCTCAAAGGCTGAAACCAGCTAAAACGCGGCCTCGATAAACTGCACGACCTCAAACACGGCGAGGACAGTGAGCCAATCAATTCGCCTCACCCCGAACCAGAAACATGTGGCGGAATGAATTCTGAAAGGGCGATTTCATTTGCAATCGTTCATCAACCAAGAACTGGCCACAATCCCCACATACGACAATGAAACAACAAATCTTCCTCGCCTCGCCCAAGCAAGTTTCCTTTGGTTTGCTTGCCCTCCGCGTCGCATTTGGCTGCTTCATGATGGTTCACGGCCTACAAAAGGTCATGGGTTTCTCAACGATCTCGGAAGGCTTCCCCGACCCGCTCGGCATGGGACATCAACTGAGCCTCGTGTGCGCCATCGCCACCGAAGTCGGGTGCTCCATCCTATTGATCCTCGGCCTGGGTACACGCGTCGCGGTTCTGGGCCTCGCGTTCACGATGTTCGTCGCGTTGTTATTGGTTCACGGCAGCGTTCCGTGGATGTTCAAAGAAGTGGCCGCCGTCTACCTCGCAACCTACGCAGTGATCTTCATCACCGGCCCCGGCAACTTGTCTCTCGACCAAAAACTGTTCGGAAACAGCGAACCAAACGAAAACGAAGCAGTCGGGCAGGCATGACCGGGAAGAAACGTGTGAGCCGTTCGGAGGTCCGCCCCGGTCTTTCACGAGCAAGGTAACAAACGCCGAAGTTACTTCCGCTATCATCTGGAATGACCACAGACCAACGCGTTTTCAGACCGGCTTCGCACCTCCGACGGCAGTGCCCGCTCCATGATGTTCTCTCGCTCTTTCGCTGCAATCCTGCTTTCGCTTTGCTGGCTCACTTCTTGGGTTCAAGCCGATCACGAAGCGAGCGTCCCTGCCCCCGGGGTCTGGCCGATCGAACGACTCAAAACGGAAGTGCCAGCCTACCGAATTGAGAATCCCTCCGCGAAAATCCAGTCGCTGATCTACGCTGGTGAAAAATACGACGGGCGTGCAACTGAAGTCTTTGCGTTCTATGCCTCCCCGACAACCTTGGGCATCGGTGAGGATGGCGAAACCTATCCCGGCATCGTACTCGTTCATGGCGGTGGCGGCACCGCATTCGCGGATTGGGTTTGGATGTGGGCAAACCGCGGGTATGCCGCGATCGCGATGGACTTGGGCGGGCGTCGACCTCCACCTCCTGAATTCGACGAGTCGGGCAAATTGAAACCGCACGTCGGACACAAACGTGATACCCGTGTTCGACTTGCGCTTGGCGGCCCAGCAGACGGGCACAACGAAAAATTTGACAGCATCGGCGGAACGATCGATGACGACTGGCCCTATCACGCAGCAGCGAACGTGATCCGGTCTCACACCCTGATCCGAAGCTTTCCCGACGTCGATCCCGAACGCACCGCCCTGACTGGAATCAGTTGGGGCGGCTACACGACTTGCTTGGCAGCTTCGCTGGACGACCGGTTCAAAGCCGCGGTGCCCGTGTACGGATGCGGGTTCTTACACGAAGGCGAATCCGTTCAAAAACCTTCCATTGACCGTCTTGGCGACCGCCGCGACGCCTGGGTGGCCGCGTACGATCCGGGAAGCCACCTTCATCAATGCACCGTCCCAACGCTGTGGGTCAACGGCACGCATGACATTCACTATGTGCTTGATAGCTATGCCAAATCGTATTCCAACGTGAAGGGACCGCGCTCGCTGCGCATCGAACCTCGAATGCCTCATGGTCACCAAGCGGGATGGAACCCACCAGAGATCCAGATCTTCGTGGATTCACTGCTGAAGAGCACGCCCCCATTGCCAACGGTTGGCCAGATGCATGTCAGCGACAACGGAAACGTCACACTCCCATTCCAATCCACCACCAAGATCACACAAGCCCGCTTGCACTACACGACAGAGACGGGCCTCCGATCCAAACGCAACTGGAAAACCATCCAAGGCGTGATTGCCGATGGAAAAATCAAGGCAAAGGGACTTCCCGCGGAAGCCAACACATGGCTCATGACATTGACCGACGATCGCGGCGCGTTGGTCTCCAGTGAAGTCGAGTTTCGCTAAGACGTTCCGGCAACTGCCTCCGGGGGTTGTCTGTGCTTCTGCGTTCCCAAACGCGCTTGAACTCCGGCATCAATCGTAGTGGAGTGTGGTCGAGGGGCAATTCACCAACGCAAAGAGTAAGCCAACCACCTCAACCGAATGTCTTTGTTTGGTGCTTGTCTTTCGCAGCTCGCAACTCCCGAAATGGGATTCATTTCCGGGATCGGTTGGGCAGGGTGTCCGCTGAATCCGAGCGATGCCTGACGACGACCATGGTCGCTACAATGGGACACTGCTTGGTAGTGAAAACGCTCTGGGGTGGTTCGCCAATTGGCTTCTCTCTCCTGCCGCTGTCTTGCTTCGCCTGCTACGCGAGACGCACCGCCACGACACTCGTTTCCCCAGGAAGCAATTCGGACGCACATTTCTCTTCGTGCGTCACCACCTGCCCACTGTTCCCCAGGAGCAACTGACCTTCATGCCTGAACCAAGTCCCCAAAGCAGCATCGCGTTGCTGATTGACGCTGACAACGCACCCGCCGCGAAGATCGAATTCATCATTTCCGAACTCGCCACCTACGGCGTTGTCAACATTCGAAAGGCCTACGGGAATTGGAAGAAGCGAGGGCTCGACAGTTGGATTCAAGTGCTGCACGAATATGCGATTGCGCCGACCCAGTGTTTCGATTTGATCAAGGGAAAAAACGCAACCGACATGGCATTGCTGATTGACGCCATGGACATCCTGTACACGAAACAGGTCGAGACATTTGCTTTGGTTTCATCGGACTGTGACTTCACCCCATTGGTTCGTCGTTTGCGGGAAGAGGGCAAACAAGTCATTGGATTTGGGCGACAAAATTCGCCGGGACCATTGGTGATGGCATGCAGTCGTTTCATCTACTTAGACGAAGAGCCCGATGACAAAACGCCGCCGAAGAGAAGACGAGAAAGTTCGGTGTCGTCGCTGCAACAGAACACCAAACTCATGAACACACTCCGAACCGCTGTGAAAGAGGCCGCCGATGAAGACGGGTGGGCTGCACTCGGACCAGTCGGCGCGCACATTTCGAACCAAAGCCCATTCAACCATCGTTCCTATGGTTTTAAAAAACTGAGCGACCTGTTCGAAGAAATCAATTTGTTTGAAGTCAAAAAGAGCAAGCAAGTCGGGCAGGCTTCCGTTCGTGTCCGGCTGAAAACCTAGTTCTCGATCGAACACGCTCGCAACCACCGCATCACATTCCTTCACTTCTTTCCGTACCGCACCCTCGTTTGCCTCATCATGAACGATCCCAACCGTGCAGCAAAAGAAGAACACTTTGAATCCAATGACCGCTCGGCACGTTGGCTGCTTGGGATTTTGATCGGGGTGGCGGTGTTGCTCTTGGTTGCGTTGGTCGCTGGCGCGGCGTCCCTGTTGATGCTGGAACGCACGGTGCCAGCGACCCAACTGGTGTACTCGATCCAGCGTTCCGACTCACAGGCTGAGTTTGTGACGAGCGAACAAATGGTCATGCCGCTGAAACGCCGACTGAGGGAACTCTTCGTTGCCGGGGTGCAAGTGAACGTCATAAAGGATGATCAAGTCGAGTTCACTCTGCCAACGCGTGATCCGATGCAAATCAAGATCGCAAAGAACTTGTTGGTATCCACCGGGGAATTGCGATTCCTTCCGATCGCGAACCCAACTCGGCACGCGTCAGTCTTTGAACTGGTCAAGCAAACATTCGATGCTCCAACACCCCAGCGGGATGTGCACGCGCCAAACGGCGACCTGGTCGCGAGATGGGTGACGGTTGGTGTGGATGCCAATTCGGAAGTGGCCGATCAAATCGCTCCACTGAACATCGCTTTGACATCGCCCGTCGTTCGAAATTCTGAAACTGGAAGAGTCTTCGATCTGCCCGAGGAATTGCTGGGCAACGCCAGCCCAATGGAGGTGTCTCGCTGGTTACAGGAGCAACACATCGCTTCCATCGATGTACTGGCAGTCGTGGACAACTCTCAATCGTTGGGCGGTCAGGACATCGCGTTTGCGGCTTCCACCTTTGACCACAACGGTTCGCCCTGTGTCGCGATTCAGTTCACCGAAGCGGGAGGTCGCAACCTGTTTGCAATGTGCACCGACAACGCACCCTTGGGGAACGTGGCCACACAACTCGGAATCATCTTGGATGACCGATTGCTGACAGCGCCGAAAATCATGGCGCCAATCCAACAAGAGGCACGGATCACTGGCAATTTCACTCAAGAAGAGGTTGATTTCATTGTCCAACTTCTCAAAGCGGGGCAACTGCCAGCGAAGTTGAATCCGACACCAGTCGCGGAATCGCAAACAACCATGTCCTACTCGTTGCTGAACTCGTTCATACAGTGACGAAGAAGATGCATCAGATCGCGATTCGTCCATTCACGTCGGCCACATTTTCTTCACCCGTCGACAAGGTAGGCCCCGCACGACTTGCGGTGGTCCGCTATAACCTCCCTTCACGTCGCAAAATCGTGACGTCTGTTGCATCCACGTGGTCGCTCCAACCATTCCGGAAGGGAATCAAATGCCTTTGCACAGCAAAGATGACATTCGAAAGTTCATCGACGACGAAACCTATGCCTCGTCAGATCTGTCCACGACGATGCCCAAATTCAAATTCCCGCAGCAAGAACAGATGGCGCAGCACATCTACTCTGCCGTCCGTGATGAGTTGATGCTCGACGGTAATTCTCGTCAAAACTTGGCAACGTTCTGCCAGACTTTTGCAGAACCCGAAGTCCGGCAGTTGATGGACGACTGCATGGACAAAAACATGGTCGACAAGGACGAGTACCCTCAGACGGCCGAGATCGAAGCACGCTGCGTTCACATGCTGGCAGATTTATGGAATTCGCCGGAGTCAGCCAACACGATCGGATGCTCCACGACAGGTTCCAGCGAAGCCGCGATGCTGGGCGGGATGGCGATGAAGCGGTCATGGGAGAAACGCCAAAAGGAGGCGGGCAAACCAATCGATCGCCCCAATTTGGTGACCGGCCCCGTCCAAGTCTGCTGGCACAAATTCGCTCGCTACTGGGACATCGAACTACGCGAGATTGCGATGGACAATGATCGCCTGATCATGACACCGGAAGAAGTGATCAAACGTTGCGATGAAAATACGATTGGGGTGGTGCCAACCCTGGGCGTCACGTTCACGTGCCAATATGAACCCGTTCAAGCGGTGTCAAAAGCACTGGATGAATTCGAACAAGAAACGGGCATCGACATTCGCATCCATGTCGATGCCGCGAGTGGCGGATTTTTGGCCCCGTTCTGCGCCCCCGATCTGGTTTGGGATTTTCGACTCCCGCGTGTGAAGTCGATCAACACGTCCGGCCACAAATTTGGGTTGTCACCATTGGGAGTGGGGTGGGTGATCTGGCGAGAAGAATCCGATTTACCTGAAGAAGAAATTTTTTGGGTGAACTACCTGGGTGGCAACATGCGAGACATCGCACTCAATTTCTCCCGTCCTGGTGGTCAAGTCGTTTGCCAATACTACAACTTCTTGCGACTCGGTCGAGATGGTTATCGACGCACTCTTACCGCTTGCTATGACACGGCAAAGTTTCTGGCCAAAGAAATCGCGAAACTGGGGCCTTTCGAGGTCATCTACGACGGCGACATGGCATCGGGAATCCCAGCCATGTGTTGGAAAATGAAAGACGGAGCCCAACC
>NZ_JBICHO010000469.1:0-2803 GCF_043100905.1 Rhodopirellula sp. JB055
GCTTGGACTGCACGGCATTGAAACGGTTTCGGTCAACGCCACGTCTTGTCCCTTAAGTCGAGCTGAAGGCAATCCTGCGTCCACTGGTAGAACAAACAGTCGATCGGCGGGCCGAAGCTGGTATCGTGTGACGCGTCGAGTGCTGTTGCCAGACGTTGGAAGGTGGCCTGAAACAAGTGTGATGATTGGCAGCGGCGGCGGACTTGCCACGGAACTGCAGCATTCTCCTTTTCATCCACGTTTTGCTCGTTTGGTTATGCAACGTCAATTGAATTCGATGATCTTCGCGATCATCGCACTCGCAATCTTTCCTGTCCTGAGCGTCGCCGAGCAGCGGCCGAACGTCTTGTTCATCGCGGTGGACGACCTGCGACCATCGATCGGATGCTATGGCGATCCCCATGCGATCACTCCCCACATGGACCGTCTGGCGTCGCGGTCGGTGCAATTCAACCGCGCCTATTGCCAAGTCGCGGTCTGCAACCCATCACGGGCCAGATTGATGACCGGTCTTCGTCCGGACAACATGGGCGTGTGGACTCTGCCGATTCACTTTCGAGAAGCCATTCCCGATGCGGTGACGCTGCCTCAGTGGTTTCGAAAGTTTGGCTACAGCGCGGTGAGTCACGGAAAGATCTACCACAACCCGACTCCGGATCCGCAATCGTGGAGCGAACCGATTCGTGATCTTCCGCGTCTGCCAGCGTTCTATCCCGACGGCACGCGAACTCGGATCCAACAGGCTCAAGAAGCGTTGCCGCAGCATGATTGGCGAAAGAACAATCTTCGCGGCCCCAGCACGGCGTCGCCGGATCTTCCCGACGATCAAGTCCTCGACGGTGCCCGGACCAACATGGCGATTGAAGACCTGCGTCGGCTCGGAAAAGCCGATCAGCCGTTCTTTTTGGCGATGGGCTATATCCGTCCGCACCTCGCTTGGATCGCGCCCCAAAAGTATTGGGACATGCACGACCCCGCGAAGTTGCCGGTGCTCACGGACCAAGAATTGCCGAAGAACGCCCCTGCCTATGCCATGCACAACAACAGCGAACTGACGCACTACGTCGACCTGATGGATCTGCCGCGACCGTGGGACGACCGCGTCGTTGAGCCCGAAGACGCCCGTCATCTGATGCACGCCTACTACGCGTGTGTCAGCTATGTCGATGCCCAGATCGGCCGACTGTTAACAGCACTGGAAGAAGAAGGTTTGGCCGACAACACGATCGTGGTGCTATGGAGCGACCATGGTTGGAAACTCGGCGAACACCGAGGCTGGGGCAAAATGACCAACTACGAGATCGACGCTCGCGTGCCCCTGTTGATCGCTGGTCCAGGCGTGGAATGTGCTGGTCAGCAAACCGATCAATTGGCCGAACTACTCGACGTGTTCCCGACCCTGTGCGAGATGGTTGGGATTGAGGTGCCTGCGTTCGTGGATGGATCGAGCTTGGTGCCGATTTTGAAAGATGTCGATGCAACGGTTCACGAGGGAGCCGTCAATCAATACTACCGCCGACATGAGGGCAAACAGTACATGGGGTATTCGGTTCGGACGAAAGAATATCGATTGGTCGAGTGGCGAAATTTCAGCACCGGAGAAGTCACCGCCCGAGAACTTTACGACCACCGCACGGACGATTCTGAAACGGAAAGCATCATCGATTCCGCGGCCCCCGGAGTCGTCGACGAACTGACGGCGTTGTTGCTGGCGACTCACCCTCGCAAAGGACTGGTGATGACACCAGCGATTCATGCTCAATGGACACCGGACGGCACAAAAGGCAAGCTCACTTTTGAGAATGCAACCGACACACGGGTCCGGGTGCACCCCATCCTGCCCGCCGGCCGACGAGGCAAAGCCAAACGCATTGCCCCCGGCGGGAAGATCACGCTCAATGCACGGATCGGTTCAGTCTATGTGTTGGAAAGCCACGACGGAACGATCCAGCAGATTCAATCGCTGTCCAAACCGAACGAAACGGTCGTCATCGAACAAGACGTTCGCGGTCTGTGAGACCGAAAAGTTCGGGTTGGTTATAGTGGACGAGGCGACGAGTCCCTGAATTTGCCGTCAGTTCAGGACTCGTCGCCTCAACCACTACACAGAGACTTCAGGACTCGTCGCCTCGTCCACTACCATGAGCGCAAGTCGTCAAAGACCATTCGACAGTGAATTCGGCTCTGATGTTGTTCATTCAGGTTCGCTGATCGCAACCAAGCGTTTGGTAGTCCGAATGAACAACCGACCATCCGCAACCGCCGGTGTTGCGAAGCAGGGTTCGCCCATGGGGTTCTCGGCCAACACTTCAAACTCAGGTCCTGTCTTCAAAACATAGACCGTGCCATTTTCCGACGCGCAAATGACGTTGCCGTTCACGGACAACAATGACGCGATCACACCGGCGTCCTTGCCCAACCGCTTCTGGAACGCTCGCTCGCCCGTTTTCGCGTGGAAACAACGAACCACTCCATTGGAGTTGCCCAAGTACAAGTAGTCGCCCGAAACGACTGGCGTCGACATGTACGAACCACCGCGTTCAACGCTCCATACCAGCGAATCAGAATCCTCTTCCGCATCGAGTTTGATCGTTCCACGAGCGTCGGGACGCACCACGTAGATTGGTGCTTTCCCACCGTGTGCGTTCGTGATGTAGATCCAACCGTTGGAAACAAACGGAGTCGGGATCGGATTGTCGCCTCCGCCTTCGAGTCGCCACAACTCTTCTCCGGTGGCGAAGTCGTAGGACACGATCCAAGGAAAACCGTTGACGATCATTTGGGTGACGCCTTCGACTTCGTA